>NZ_JNIV01000026.1 GCF_000701405.1 Deinococcus marmoris DSM 12784 | reverse complement strand
CGGCCTCTCCCCCAGTGCCGGGCCGCCGGTGGAAACCCAAGCAAACCAAGGGCCGCAATCTGGCTTTACGGTGTCAGCAGCACCGGGGCGCGGTGCTGCTGTTTCTCGAACGGGATGACGTTCCCTTCGACAACAACCAGGCGGAACGCGATATTCGGATGTTTTGCATCAAACGCAAAATCTCAGGGGGCTTCCGTTCTGTCGCGGGCGGCGAGGCGTTCTGCCGGATTCGCAGCTATGTCTCCACACTTCGCAAGCAGGGCATGAATGTTTGGCAGGGCCTCGTGAGTGTCTTTCGCGGTGACATCCTCATGCCGAACTTCTCGCGCTGAGTAGTTACCGGGGTTTTTCCTCTGTTTCTCATCCTGGTGAAGCCACGGCGAAGCCCACAGCCGTAGCCTTGAGTATGTTGGTCTCCTCCCTGACCGGACGCCCCGCCACACCAGAAGCCAGCGGGGCCTGTGAAGCGGCGCTGCGGGCACTGGGACAGGCGCTGGAAGCCCATGACAGCGAGATGAAGGGCCACACGGACCGGGTGACCGAAATGGCCCGGTGGATGGCCGAGGCCCTGTCGTGGTCGCCGTCCCAGTGGCAGGCGCTACGCTGGGGGGCGTACCTGCATGACGTGGGCAAGATCGAGATCCCGGACACGGTGCTGTACAAGCCGGGTCCACTGGACGACCTGGAATGGGCGGTCATGCGCTCACATGTCGAAGAGGGTGTTCAGTTCGCCACGGCGCTGGGTTTTCTGCCTGATACGACGCTGTGCGTGATTGCCGATCACCACGAGCGCTGGGACGGCCAGGGGTACCCGGCGGGCAAGGCAGGGTGTCAGATCAGTCTGGCGGGCCGGGTTCTGGCGCTGTGTGACGTGTACGACGCGCTGGTCAGCGACAGACCATACAAGGCGGCGTGGACGCCGCAGGAAGCGCTGGCCGAGATCGGCGCGCAGGCCGGGCGGCAGTTTGACCCTGTATTGACGGAAGTGTTCGTGGCCTTGCTGCGGCAGCGCAGGGCAGACGCCGACTGGGCTGTTCTGAGTGGCTGTCACCAGTGATGCAGCGACGCGGGCCGGACCGTTGGGCGTGACTGGAGGGAGTCCGCGTCCAGCCAGTCTCCGGCCCTGTCCCGGTCTGTCTGGTGTGGCTCCGCAGACCGCGTGCCCAGTGGGCGTTGGAGAATCTGGTCGATAGATCGCCCATGACCCCGCCCCACATCGTCCCGGGCCTCGACTGACGTGCTACACCGGACAACCGGAAACGACCTGAACGTGTCCGTAAGCCAATTGGAAAACCCCGCACCAGGCGGGGCATTTTCGTGGTGGGCGGTATAGGATTTGAACCTACGACCACTCGCTTGTAAGGCGAACGCTCTACCGCTGAGCTAACCGCCCGCACGGGGGCCTATCCTAATGGCCCGGGCGAACAGGATCAAGGGGCAAAGTCAGTGGGGGGGGGGGAACAGGTGCGCCCACGCAGCCCATCTGCCCGGTTTTTACGGCAGTTTGTGTGTCTCAATGAAGTCGATCACCTGTTGCCGCGTGCTGCCCAGAAAGGTCAGGGGCCGCGCCATCGCCGCGATAATGGTGATGTGGTTCAGGCCCGGCAGCACCTTCAGTTCCGACGGCACGCCCGCTTTCTTCAGGGCCGCTTGCATGGTGACGCCGTTGTAGGGGTCCACCGTCGTGTCGTTGGCGGCCACCAGCAGCAGGTTGGGCGGCGCGTCGGGGCGTACATGGCGGTCCGGCATGATGTCATCTGGGTTGCCGCCCACTGGAAAGGCCAGGGCGGTGGGTTCACCCCGGAAGTCGTAGGTGTATGGCCCGGCCACGCCGATCACGCCACGCACCGCGCTGATGGGCACGCCCGCCTCCCTCAGCCAGCGGGCGTTGTCCACCACTTCCACGGCATTAAAGCCGCCCGCCGAATGGCCCATCACGAACAGGTTGTCGGGGCTGCCGCCGTAGCTCTGGGCCTTGTCGCGCAGCACTTTAAGGGCGGCGGCGGCGTCCTGGATGTAGTCCGGGTAGCGGTGTTCGGGGGCCAGACGGTAATTCATCACGCCTGTCACGTAACCCGCGCGGGCCAGCGACTCGCCCACGAACTTGTGACTATCCTTGTTGCCGTTCTGCCAGGAGCCGCCGTGGATGAACAGCACCACCGGGGCGTTCTGCACGTTCTTCGGCGCGTACACGTCCATCACATTGCACGGCGCGGGGCCGTAGGGCACATTCTGGGTCACGTTCAGGCTGCCGGTGAAGGTCACGGCGTTCAGGGTGTTCTGGGGCGAGCAGGCGGCCAGCGTCAGGCCCAGGGTGGCGGCGGCCAGACCCAGGCCAGCGGCGCGGGTGAATTTGCGTGAAGACATGAAAGAGAGGCTAATCCCGCCTTCCTGGCCCCGGTGCCGCCAAACGCACAGTTCGGCCCGAACCGGGCTTTAAATTGCTTTGGGAATTGTCGGGCGTCCGAAGCCCCACAGACCCACCGTCGTGGGGGCGCTAGCCTGCTGCGAATGCCTGTGGACGCCCTTTCAGATCAAACAACCGATGTGCTGGTGGTGGGCGGCGGCCCCTCCGGTCTGGCGCTGGCCGCCGAACTGGCGCGGCGTGGCCTCAGGGTACGCGTGGTAGCCCCGCATCCGCCGCAGCCGTTTGCCCCCACTTACGGCTCGTGGCTGGACGAGCTGCCTGACTGGGCGCAGGCTTGCACTGCTCAAGTCTGGACCGATGTGCGGGTCTACACCGGACCTCAGCCTACGCCCCTGCTGCGCCCCTATGCGCTGCTGGACAACCGCCGCCTGCTGGATAGCCTGCTGGAACGGGCGGGGGAGGGGCTGCGCTGGACGCAGGGCAGGGTGACGGGCGCGGAACAGCGGGGCAACCTGTGGCATGTCTGGGGCGAGGCGGGCGAGGAATGGACGGCCCGGCTGGTGGTGGACGCCTCCGGGCATGGCGGCCTGCTGCTGCCCACACCATTTGAGGGCGGCGCGGCGTTGCAGACGGCTTACGGCATCGTGGCCCACTTTCAGCGTCCTCCCAGCCCTCCCGGCTCGATGGTCTGGATGGATTACCGCGCTCTTCATCTGGACCCGAATGAAGTCCGAGCCGAGCCGACATTTCTTTATTCCATGCATCTGGGCGGGGACCGCTATTTCGTGCAGGAGACCAGTTTGATCGCCCGTCCCGCGCCCACCCGCGAATTCATGCAGGCACGTCTGTATGCCCGCCTGGAGGCACTCGGCACGCCCCCGCACGACACTGAATCCAACGAGTGGGTGGCCTTCCCGATGAACGCGCCTGCACCTGTTCCTGGCCCGATTCTGGCTTACGGCGCGGCGGCGGGGCTGGTCCACCCGATCAGCGGCTTTCAGGTGGCCGGGGCGCTGCACGACGCGCCGCGTGTGGCGGGGGCCATCGCGCGTGCGTTCGCGCAGGGGAGTGACGCTGCCGCCGCTGGCTGGGACGCCCTCTGGCCCCCGGAACGCCGTGCCGCGCGGGGGGTCCATCTGCTGGACCTGGGAGCGCTGCTGGAACTGCCGGGGGACCGCTTGGGGCAGTTTTTTGCGGCCTTCTTCCGCCTGCCCGCCGCCGAGTGGCACGCTTTTCTCGCGCCGCATACCGGGGTGCGCGAGCTGGCCCGCAGCATGCTGAAGGTGTTTGCACACGCCCCGAACGCTGTGCGGCTGCCCCTGGTCCGCGCCGCGCTGGCCCATCCCGGTGTCAGCCTGCGCGCCCTGCGTGAAGCGGCCCGCATGAAGGAATCTGCCCACATTTCCCATCCTCCAGACGCTGGCACAGGCCACTCTGGGGGCATGACCAAATCCGATGAAGCCCAGCGTGAAGCCAATAGTGGTGACGTGGACCAGCAGGAAGTGATTGAGGAGGGCATGCAGGGCGCAGTCGGCAACGTGAACGCCGACGCTCTGGCCCCCGGCATGGACCGCGAGGAAAAACTGGAAGAGCTGCGCGAGAACATGGCGGAAGTCAGCGGCCAGCAGCAGTAATCTTCAGTCAGTCCTCCGGGATTTCTTTTCCTCTCTCGTCATATGGGCGAGAAGGGATTTTCTTTCTGACACGTCCACCCGCCTTGCCTGCTCCGTTGTCGGCCCCAGACCCTCGTTGAGAGATGCCAGTGGTGGAGGGGGTGTACGGAACTGCGGTTTCCAGACGCCTATACTCCCCCCATGTCCCTCCTCGACATGATTGGCCCGGTGATGATCGGCCCCAGCAGCAGCCACACGGCGGGGGCCTGCCGCCTGGGTCTCGTGGCCCACCATCTGCTGGGGGAGGCCCCAAAGCGGGCCAAGATCGGCCTGCACGCCTCGTTTGCAAAGACCGGGCGCGGCCACGGCACGCATCTGGCGCTGGTGGCCGGACTGCTGGGCTTTCTGCCCGACGACGCCCGGTTGCCTCGCGCCTTTGAGGAAGCGGCGGCGGCGGGTCTGGAGTACGAATTCAAAGATGTGGACCTGGGCGACGTGCATCCCAACACCGCGCACATTGAGCTGTACGGCGATGAGGAGAAGGTCACGGTGCAGGGCAGCAGCACGGGCGGCGGCGTGATTCTGGTGACGGCGGTGCAGGGCCTGGGCGTCAACTTCGGCGCGTTCAGCCCCACCGTCCTGCTGCGCTACACCGATGCGGTGGGCATGATCGCCCGCATCGCCAGCACCATCGCCGCCGATGGCGTGAACATCGCCGCCCTGACCTGCACCCGCCAGACGCGCGGCGGTCAGGCGCTGCTGGCGATTGAACTGGACGCGCCCCTCAGTCCACAGGCGCTGGCTTTTCTGGACCACTGGCCGGACACCAACTGGGTGCGCCTGCTGCCCAAATTGATGGACGGATAGGCCGCGTCGTGCGCCTGAAAGCCAGAGACCGCCCCCGTCTCCTGGCCTTCGGACCGTTTCCTACTTCTTCGGCTTCAGCAGCAGTACCCGTGAGGTCTTGTCGTCGTTCAGCGGATGGCCCGAGGCCAGCAACCAGCCCTGATCGTTGATGACGCTGATATAGGAAAGGCTCCAGCCGTCCACCCGGATGGGCGCATAACTGCGGGCCGCGTGGTCATACAGGAAGATGTTGGTGTCCAGGGTGTTCACCACGGCCTGACCTTTGTTGTTCAGCGAATTCACGAACACCGCGTCCGAGCCTCTGGGCGGCGAGAGCAGCATTCCCTTGCCCGCGCCCGCCTCCCAGACGTGCAGGGCCGCGCCGTCGTCGTCGCTGCCCAGGATCAGGCCCGCGTCGTTGATGAATTCTGGGGTCCAGCCCTTCTCTGCGGCCCGCGTCACCTTCGCGCCCTGTGAGACGCCGTTTTTCGACACCACACTTCCCGCCGCATTGACCGCCGTGGCGGACACCTGCCCCAGTGGGATGATCTTGCCGCCCGGCTTCCACAGGTAACTGGCCCCCCCGGTCTGGGCCGAGGCGACGACGTTCAGGTTGGAGGAACAGCCCCGAACGCCCAGGAACAGCCCATGCGTCCGTGCGCCCGGAAAGGCGATGGGGCTGAAGGTCTTGCCGTCGTAATACAGCGGCGGCGTGCCGTTGAAAGTGTTGATGACCATGCGCCCGTCGTCTGCCAGACAGTGCCGCCCCGCCGAACTGGACAGTTCCCCGCCCCTGGCGGCGGCAGGCAGCGTGACGGGCTTGAGGGCCGCGCCGGACCACACGAACAGGGCGTCAGGAGTCTTGCCCTGCACGGCGGCGAGCAGCACCGCGCCCCTGGTGTTCAGGGCCAGTGGAAAGGTCTGGGTATATCCCGGCGGGACGGGCGCGACCTGAACGCTATATGTCGCCCCTTTCGGCGTCAGCGTGGTGGTGGGCAGCGGCGCGGCCCCGGCGCTGGAGGCCAGCAGGCCGAGCAACACGGGAACAACGGCGGAGGGAAGGCCAGGTCTGTTTCGCATGTTCACCCTCTGTCCGCCCGGCCAGGTGAAGGTGTCGCCCCACGAGCGTCACCGGAAAGGACATGGCAAAAGTGTAGGCGTCAGTGCGCGTGGGCGCATCACCCCTCCCCCCGGAACCCCAGCGTCCATCCCACCTCTGCCGCCGCACCATGCAGGGCGCGCAGCAGGCTTTCAGAGGCCGTCATCCGCGCCGTGGGCAGGCTGAGGCCCAGCGCCGCCAGAACCATGCCGCCCTCGCCGCGCAACGGCACGGCCAACCCACTTGTGCCCAGCGCCCACTCGTCCCGGCTGAGCGCGTGATTCTGCGTGCGGATGCTGCGGCTTTCGGCGTCCCAGGCGGTGGGTGTTGTCAGCGTGTGGGGTGTGAAGGCGGGTGCGGAATGGGGGAGAGCCTGCCCGGCCAGCGCCAGCAACAGCTTTCCGCTGGCGGTGGCATGGGCGGGCAACTCAAAATCCAGTTCTCCAGCCACGGGAGGTCCGTCGCGCCCCTGCACGCTGCGGGCCACACATAACACCTGATCACCGTGCAGCACGCAAAGGAAGGCCAGCAGATGCGTTCCGCGTGCAAGCCGTTCCATCGCGTCGTGGGCGGGGGCGTACCACGGCAGGCTGCCATACAGGGCGCTGCTCAGCTTCAGCAGCCGCCAGCCCAGCCGGTAGCGCCCCCGCCCCACCCGCACCAGCAACCCCGACGCCGAAAGCGTTTGCAGTTGCTCATGCACCGTGGACGTGGGTTGCCCCAGATGCCGCGCCACCTCTGAAAGCGTCCATTCGGTGCGGTCCGCGTCGAACAGTTCCAGCACGCGGACGGCGGCCTCAACGGTGGCATGGGTGCGGGGCATTACTGGGCCTGATTTCCGACAAGTGGATACAGTTTCTGGACCTCGTGCCTTCTCGCTGCGAAGTGCGGAAACAAGTGGCCTAACGCACAGGCCGCGATCCCCACAAGAGGTCCAGCCTTTCTGTCATTCTCCATTTCCAGCATCTTATCTGGGTTTCCGCCATACCCGGAATATCACTCCACTTCCGCCCTCTGAAGGCGAACCATAGGTCCATGACCTCAACCCAGCCAGATGCTCCCGTCATCCGCGCTCCCCGTGGCCCGCAGCGCACCGCCAAGGGCTGGATTCAGGAGGCGGCCAAGCGCATGTTGATGAATAACCTGGACCCGGAGGTGGCCGAACACCCACAGGAACTGGTGGTCTACGGCGGGCGCGGCAAGGCGGCGCGCAACTGGGAAGCCTTCCACAAGATCGTGGAAACGCTGGACCGCCTGGAAAACGACGAAACCTTGCTGATCCAGTCCGGCAAGCCGGTGGCCGTGCTGCGGACGCACGAATTTGCCCCGCGCGTGATCCTCGCCAATTCCAACCTCGTGCCCAACTGGGCCACCTGGGAGGAATTTGACCGTCTGGATCAGGCCGGATTGATGATGTACGGCCAGATGACCGCCGGAAGCTGGATCTACATAGGCACGCAGGGCATTTTGCAGGGAACGTATGAGACGTTCGCGGGCGCGGCGGACAAACACTTTGGCGGCAGCCTCAAGGGAACCATCACCGTCACCGCCGGTCTGGGCGGCATGGGCGGCGCACAGCCGCTGGCGGTCAAGCTGGCCGGGGGCGTGAGCATCACCGTAGAAGTTGATCCCACCCGCATCGCCAAGCGCCTGGAAACCCGCTATCTGGACGAGGTGGCCGACAATTTGGAGGACGCCATCAAGCGCGCCGAGTGGTACAAGTCGTTGGGAGAGGCCCGCTCGATTGGCCTGCTGGGCAACGCCGCCGAGATCATCCCGCAACTGGTGGAGCTGAACTGGACCCCGGATCTGATCACAGACCAGACCAGCGCCCATGACCCGATGTGGGGCTACCTGCCTATCACCACGCCGGATGAGGACGCCGCTGTGTTGCGGAAGGATCAGCCCGAGGCTTATAAGCAGCGGGCCTACGACGCGATGGCCGCGCACGTTCGCGCCATTCTGGAACTCCAGAAACGTGGTGCGGTGGCCTTTGATTACGGCAACAACCTGCGCCAGCGGGCCAAGGAGGCTGGGGTGGAAGATGCCTTCAATTACCCCGGCTTCGTTCCCGCCTTTATCCGTGATTCCTTCTGCGAGGGGCGCGGACCGTTCCGTTGGGTGGCGCTGTCCGGTGATCCCGAAGACATTTACGCCACCGACAGGGCGCTGCTGGACCTGTTCCCCGACGACGCCCGCCTGCAATCCTGGCTCAGTTACGCCGCCGATCAGATCGCCTTTCAGGGCCTGCCCGCCCGCATCTGCTGGCTGGGCTACCGTGAACGCGATAAAGCCGCGAAGTTGTTCAACGACATGGTGGCCGATGGCCGACTGAAAGCCCCCATCGTGATTGGACGTGACCATCTGGACGCGGGAAGTGTCGCCAGCCCTTACCGCGAAACGGAAGCCATGCTGGACGGCTCCGACGCCGTGAGCGACTGGCCTCTGCTGAACTTCGGCATTGGCATTGCCTCCGGTGCGGCGTGGATGAGCTTTCACCACGGCGGCGGCGTGGGCATGGGCTTTAGCCAGCACTCCGGTCTGGTGGCCCTCGCCGATGGCACCCCGGAAGCAGCCGAACGCCTGAGCCGCTGCCTGACCAACGATCCCGCGATGGGTGTGCTGCGCCACGCCGACGCCGGGTACGGGCTGGCGCAGGACGTGGCGCGGGAGCGCGGGCTGGATTTGCCAAGTCTGGGGATTGGGAACCGGACATGAGCGCCCTGACGCTGTTAGGTAGAGTCACCGCCTGCGCTGCGATCGTCGGGGCTGCCGCGCTGGGCCAGGCGCAAACGCCGCCCACGCCGCCCGTCACTCCGGTGACCCTGCCAGATGGGCGGATCATTCAAGTCAGCGCCCCGCCCGCCCAGGCCCACCCGGATGGGGGCTGGATGGACTGGCGACTCCATTTCAAACGGACCAGTCTGGACAGACGGTTTACTGCTCTGGGCTTCGTGCAAAGCTCAAACAACCCCAAACACGATCCGGTGGAAGTGCACCTGGTCAAGCCCTCTGGTCAGATCATCCCCCTCAAGAACAGCGACGTGTTCGACGTTCTCTGGACCATAGACGGGCAGTACCTGATCGGGCAGGGCAGCAACACCCTGAGACTCTGGAACACCAACGGCGGCCTCCGCGTCCGGCAACTGCCCCGGATGGACCGACTGGAAGTGATCCCAAATCTGGTGTGCATCGCGGTGCGAGACTTCACCGACAGCGCGGGGAATGAGACCGATGTCTGGACGGTTTACCGCCTGCACATCCCTTCCTTGTGGCCAGCCGGACAATTTAAACTTCCAGAAGAACCCACTGAACGCCAGAGGTTCTGCCGATGAGCCAGCCCACCCACCTTCCCTACGCCGGAATCCCCACCTTCGCCCGCGCGCCGTTTCAGCAGCCGGACGGCGACTGGAGCGCAGACGTGGCCGTGCTGGGCATTCCCTACGACATTGCCCTGGGCTTCCGCCCCGGCGCACGCTTCGCGCCGCGTGCCTTGCGGGAGGCGTCATTGCGGTACGTGCCGCCCTTTACCGGACTGGACGGCGTAACCCGTTTGCAGAACGTTTCCTTTGTGGACGCCGGGGATGTGGTGCTGCCCTCGCTGGAGCCGGAACTGGCGCGGGAACGCATCACCGCAGCGGCGCGGCTGGTCAAGGCGCGTTGCCGCCTCCCCGTCTTCCTGGGCGGCGATCACAGCGTCAGCTATCCGCTGCTGCGCGCCTTTAACGATCAGCCCGAATTGCACGTCATCCAACTGGACGCGCATCTGGATTTCACCGACACGCGCAACGACACGCGCTTCAGCAATTCCAGTCCCTTTCGCCGCGCTGCTGAGGAACTGCCCAATCTCGTTCACATCACCACCATCGGTCTGCGTGGGCTGCGCCATGACCCGGAGGCGGTGGCGGCAGCGCGGGCGCGCGGGCATACGCTGGTGCCGATGGATGAGGTAGAAGCCCGCTTTACCGAGATTGTGGGAGCCTTGCCCCCAGGTTGCCCGGTCTACCTGAGCGTGGATGTGGACGCCTTTGACCCCGCCGTGCTGCCCGGCACCAGCAGCCCGGAGCCGGACGGCTTCTCGTATGCGCTGGCCCTACGCCTGATCGCGGCCCTGGCCCGCTGCCATCAAATCCTGGCGCTGGACGTGGTGGAACTGGCTCCCAACCTTGACCCCACCGGACGCAGTGAGCTGATCGCCGCACGGTTGATCCTGGAAACGCTGTGCGAGGTGTTCCATGACTGAGACATTGTTCACCGGTATTTCTCAACTCGTCACCCCCGCCTCCGGCCCCCAGCGCGGCGCGGCCATGCGCGAGTTGACGGTGATTGAAAATGCCGCCCTGCTCGTCCGTGACGGTCTAATTGCCTGGGTTGGAGCTGAAAAAGAGGCTCCCTCTACCCCAGAGACACACGATCTGGGCGGTGTGGCTGTCGTCCCCGGTCTGGTGGATCCCCACACCCACGCCGTCTGGGCCGGGAACCGTCTGGCCGATTTTGAGGCACGGGTGGCGGGCGTTCCCTACGAAACCATCCTGGCAGCGGGCGGCGGCATCCGCTCCAGCATTGCAGCGACGGCGGCGGCTTCCATTGAGCAACTTGTCACGCTGGCCCGTCCGCGCCTCGTGGCCCTGCGGCACTCCGGCGCAACGACAATTGAGGTCAAGAGCGGTTACGGCATGGACTTTGAGGCCGAGGTGCGGATGCTGCGGGCGGTTCAGGTGTTAAGTCATGAGTTTGATTTATTGCCCACTCTGCTGATTCACGTTCCGCCCACCGAGAACCGCGAGGACTACGTACGCGGCGTCTGCGACACGCTGATTCCCGAAGTCGCTGCCGAATCCCTCGCCACCGCTGTGGATGTGTTCTGCGAGGCCGAGGCGTTCTCGGTGGAGGAGACCTGGCGAATCTTTGCTGCTGCTCAGGCTCACGGCTTGAAAGTTAAGCTGCACGCCGATCAATTTCACGCCATCGGCGGTACGGAGTTGGCCTGCTGGATGGGGGCATTGAGCGTGGATCATCTGGAGGCCAGTGGTCCGGCGCAGATTGCAGCGCTGGCCGCGTCTGAGACGGTGGCAACCATCCTGCCCGGCGTGACCCTGCATCTGGGTCTCCCCGCCGCGCCGGGCCGTGCGTTGATAGATGCGGGCGCGGCGGTGGCCGTAGGAACGGACCTGAATCCAGGCAGCTCACCACTGTTCAGCGTTCAAATGGCGTTGGCGTTATCGGTCCGCCTGAACGGATTGACCCCCGCCGAGGCATTGACCGCCTGCACCGTCAACGCCGCCGCCGCGCTCGGCCTGTCTGACCGGGGGAGCCTGAGTGCCGGAATGCGCGCCGATTTTCTGGCCCTGCACGACCCCGACTGGCGCGAATTGCCCTACACCCTGGGCGCGAACCCGGTGCGAGATGTATTTGTGAAAGGAGTGAAATGATGATTCTTGACCGCAGTTTGTCGCTGGAAGACTTTATCCGCGTGGTGCGCGGCGGCGAGAAAGTAGAGTTGTCAGATGAGGCGCGGGAACGCATTCTCAAGGCACGTGCCGTCATTGAGCGCATCGTGGAGGGCGGCGCGGCGGTCTACGGCATCAACACGGGCTTTGGCAAATTTGCCAGCGTGCGCGTGGGCAACGATGACCTCCAGCAGCTTCAGTACAACCTGATCGTGTCCCATGCCATTGGTGTGGGCGATTCCTTGCCCGCCGAGGTGGTGCGCGGCATGCTGTTGTTGCGGGCTGTTTCACTGTGCCAGGGCCATTCGGGTGTGCGCCCGGAAGTCGTGGAACTGCTGCTGGCCCTGCTGAACGCCGGGGCGCATCCAGTGGTTCCCGCGCAGGGCAGCGTGGGTGCGTCGGGCGATCTGGCCCCGCTGGCGCATCTGGCACTGGCGCTGATCGGCCTGGGCGAGATTGAATACAGGGGAGAGGTCCGTCCCGCTGCCGACGTCCTGAACGAGCTGAACCTCGCGCCGCTGACCTTGCAGGCCAAGGAAGGACTCGCCCTGATCAACGGCACGCAACTGATGGGCAGTCTGCTGGGTCTGGCCCTCGCGGACGCCCGCACGCTGCTGGGAACAGCCAACCTTGCGGCGGCGATGACGGTGGAAGCCCTCTACGGCTCGCACCAGCCCTTCCGCGCCGATCTGGTGGGTCTGCGCCCACATCCTGGCGCGGTGGCGGTGGCCGAACAGTTGCGCCACCTCCTGCGCGATTCTGAAATTGCCCCCAGTCACGCCGAATGCGGCAAGGTGCAGGACCCGTACTCTTTGCGGGCCGTGCCCCAGGTCCACGGCGCAACCCATGACGCGCTGGCCCAGGCTGCCCGCATTCTGGACACCGAATTCGCCTCGGTGACCGACAATCCGCTGGTCTTTCCAGAAACAGGTGAAGTCGTCTCAGGCGGCAATTTCCACGGGCAGCCGCTGGCCGTCACCGCCGACGCCCTTAAGGTGGCCGTGGCCGAACTGGGCAGCATCAGTGAACGGCGCTGCGAGCAGCTTCTCAATCCGGCCCTCAGCGGCCTACCGGGCTTTCTGGCCGCGCACGGTGGCCTCAACAGCGGCCTGATGATCGCGCAGTACACGGCGGCGGCCCTGGTCAGCGAGAACAAGGTGCTGGCCCACCCTGCCAGCGTGGACAGCATCCCCACCAGCGCCAATCAGGAGGACCATGTCAGCATGGGCGCGCACGGCGCACGCCAGTTGCGTCAGATTCTGGGGCATGTCCAGACCGTCGTCAGCATTGAACTGCTGTGCGCCGCGCAGGCGCTGGATTTCCAGCAACTCCGCGCAGGCGTGGGCGTGCAGGCCGCTTACGAACGTATCCGCGAAGTGGTGCCGTCTATGGAAGAAGACCGCTATTACCGTCCCGATCTGCTGCGTTTGCGGGAGCTGGTGGTGGACGGCGAGCTGCTGACGGTGGCCGGATAAAGTCAGGCGTCCGGTCTGTATGGACGCCATTGCCGTCCACACGTCTAGAGGACTCAGGCAGGCGCGTTAGCATGGGTATCTATCCCGCTGTTTCTCGCCCTATCTGGAGGACTTAATCATGACTACCCTTGAAGCCCTGATGAACGCCCCCGCCCCTGCCTCGGCCTGGGTGCTGGAGCGCGACTGCCAGGAAACCGGGCTAGACCCCCAGGACATCCGCGACGAGATGGCCCGCCGCATCCGCGAGATGCGGGACAGCATCGAGCGCGGCCTGAACAGCAACGCGAAAAGTATTACCGGCATGGTGGGCTGGAACGCCAAAGGTCTGTGGGATTCCCCCGACGCCCTGAACGCCCCGCTAATCCGCCGCGTGCAGGCGTATGCAATGGCCGTCAACGAGGAAAATGCCCGCATGGGCCGGATTGTCGCCGCGCCCACGGCGGGCAGCGCGGGAACCATCCCCGGCGCGCTGCTGGGCGTGGCCGATCACCTGGGTATCCCTGACGAAAAACTGGTGGACCCCATGATCTTGGCCGCTGGCGTGGGCAAGGCCATCAGCAAACGCATGTTCATCTCCGGCGCGGCGGGCGGCTGTCAGGCCGAGATCGGTTCCAGCGCTGCGATGGCTGCTGCTGCCGTGGTGGAACTGCTGGGAGGCACGCCCCGCGCCGCCGTACAGGCCGCCAGCATGGCCCTGATGAACACCATCGGTCTGGTCTGCGATCCGGTGGGCGGCTACGTGGAAGTGCCGTGCGTCAGCCGCAACGCCTTCTTTGCCGTTCACGCCGTCAGCGCGGCGCAACTGGCGCTGGCGCAACTGGAATCCTTCATCCCCCCCGACGAGGTGCTGGGCGCGATGGCCGCCGTGGGCCGCATGATGCCCGCCGAACTGCGCGAAACGGCGGAGGGCGGGCTGGCGCAAACGCCGACTGGGCTGGCTGTGACGGCCCGCATGGAAGGTCGGGGCGAGGACGGCGGCACAGGAATGGTTGAATTGCCGATGGCTTAAAAGTCGTCCTTCCCTGCCTGTAAAGCGCAAGCTCAAAAGAAACTAACAACAGAAAAACGCCGCTCTGGATAGATTCCAGAGCGGCGCAGTGTATAGAAGGCTTACGCAGCGGCGATGGTCGCCAGCGCCTTCTCGTTCTTGAGGGTGATCTTGCCGTAGCCTGCGCTGATCACGCCTTCGCGGCTCAGCTCGCCCACCACCTTGGTCACGGTCTCGCGCACGCTACCGACGGCGGCGGCCAGTTCGTCGTGGGTGGCGTAGATCATGGTGTCGCCGTTCTCGGTCTGGGTGGCCAGGGCCGTGTCCTTCAGCTCCAGCAACTCGCCAGCAATGCGGGCGCGCAGGCGCTTGCCCACCAGCCGGTAGATGCTCTCGTAAGCGCGTTCCAGGGTCTTGACCAGATGGGTGGTCACCACCAGATTGTCTTCGGCACTCATCAGGGCGGGGTTGATCACGTCGATGCTGCTGTCGGTCACGGCTTCGGCAAAGTAGGCGCGGTTGACTCCGGCCAGGGCTTCCTCGCCAAAGTATTCGCCGGGTTTGACATAGCGCAGGGTCAGGCCGTTGCCGTCGTCGTCCATGGTATGCACGCGCACCAGACCGCTGGAAACGCGGTACAGCATGTCGCTCTTTCCGGGGTAGAGGATGACGGCTCCGGGACGGTAGGTCACGGTATCGACGAAGGTGCGGGCGGTGCTGTGTTGGGTCTGGGTCATTGTGGTCGCCTCCTGGGCGTTTTCTGGGGAGATAGGGAGGTCGGGGCCATTCCCGACGTGCTTACAGTGTAACCTATCTCTACAATTTTGTAAACACTTTTGTTTCTTTAAATACCGTTTAGCTGACAAAGTTTGATGGTGAGCTGATGAGCGGAACCCCTGATCTGGACTGCAAAATCTCGCCTCGTGTCTCTGGGGTCACTCTCACCCCGACTTCATCTGTGATACGTGTCCAGAAGGTGTCAAGGTTCAATCTGGTCTTTTTCCAGCTTATGCCCAGATATTGGAGAAGGCTTCAGAATCGGAAACGGGCAGGCCAGCAGAGCGAGAACAGCGCCCGAAGCCAGTTGCCCCGGACGCCTTTTCTACCGCCTTTGTGTAAATTGTGGGTTAAATTCCGAACCCCTGTCCTAGAGAAAACGTCTGTCTCGGGACGTCGACTCCTGAATGAAGGTCAGACCTCGTCCTCGCGGCGGATCGGGAAGGCGCTGATCACGCTGTCCTTGTCGCCGATGTTGATGACCTTGACACCCTGGGCGTTGCGCCCCGTGACGCGCACTTCCTCCACGCGGGTGCGGATCACGGTTCCCTTGCGGGTCAGGACCATCAGTTCCTCGTCGCCGCCCACGCGCGCCAGGGTGACCAGCTTGCCGGTCTTGTCGGTCACGTCCAGCGTGATGACGCCCATGCCGCCGCGTCCCTTGGCCGGGTAATCGCCCACCGGGGTCCGCTTGCCCAGACCCAGTTCGCTGACCGAGAGCAGTTCGCTGGTGTCGTCGCCGTGCGGCACGAGGGCCATGCTGACCACCGCGTCGTCCTCACCCTCACGCAACCGGATACCGATCACGCCCTGGGTGGCGCGTCCGGTGTCGCGGACCTCGCCGCTCTGGAAGCGCATGGCCTTGCCGTTGCGGGTGGCCAGCACCACATGATCGTCGTCCTGCACTATCCCGACGCCGATCAGCTCGTCGCCGTTCTGGAGGTTGATGGCGATCAATCCAGCGGAGGTGATATTGCCGTAGTCGGTGATCATGGTCTTCTTGACCACGCCTTTGCGGGTGGCGAAGATAAAGCAGCCCTCTTCCTCGAAGCTGCCCACACTCAGGACGCTGGCAATGTTCTCAGTGTCGCGTAAGGAAGGCAGCAGGTTGCGCATGTGCGTGCCCTTGGCGTCGCGGCCCGCTTCGGGCAGGTCATAGATCTTCTCGTGGAACACGCGGCCCTGATCGGTAAAGAACAGCAGGAAGTCGTGCGTGCTGCCCACGAAGACGCGGGTGTTGATGTCCTCGTCGCGCAGCTTGCCGCCCGAGGCCCCGCGCCCACCGCGCTTCTGCTCGCGGTAGGCGTCCAGATTGGTGCGCTTCAGGTACCCGGCCTTGGTCATGGTGATCACCATGTCTTCCACGGCGATCAGGTCTTCCTTGGAAATGTCGTCTTCCAGAATGGAAATCGTGCTGCGCCGCTCGTCGCCGTAGCGGTCCCGGATGTCGCGGATTTCCTTCTTGATCTCGCGCCACAGCAGCTTCTCGTCGCCCAGGATCGAGCGCAGACGGGCAATGATCACGCTCAGCTCGTCATGCTCGGCCTGGATCTTCTCGCGCTCCAGCCCCACCAGCCGTTGCAGGCGCATGTCCAGAATCGCCTGCGCCTGAATCTCCGACAGGGTGAAGCGCTGCATCAGCGCGTCTCTCGCCTCGGCGCTGGTGTTGCTGGCGCGGATGCGGGCGATCACCTCGTCGATGTCGTCCAGCGCTTTCAGCAGCCCTTCCAGCACATGGGCGCGTTCCTCGGCCTTCTTGAGTTCATAGACGGTGCGGCGGGTCACCACGTCCTGGCGGTGGTCCAGGAAGTAGCGCATAGTGTCCACGAGGGGCAGCACGCGCGGCTCACCGTTGACGATGCTCAGGTTGATGACCGTGAAGGTGCCCTGAAGCTGGGTGTACTTGTAGAGTTGGTTCAGCACCAGCGTGGGAATCGCGCCACGCTTGAGTTCAATGACGATCCGTACCGGGTCCTTGCGGTCCGACTCGTCGCGCAGGGCGGAGATGTCGGGGATTTTCCCGGCCTTGTACATCGCCGAGATCGTCTGGATCAGATTGGTCTTGTTCACCTGATACGGAATCTCGGAAATGATGATCTGGTTGCGCCCGTTCTTTTCCTCGATGCGGGCCTTGCCGCGCACCTTCAGGCCCGAGTGCCCGGTGGCGTAGGCCTCGCGGATGCCCATCTTGCTGATGCGGCCCCCGGTGGGGAAGTCCGGCCCCTGGACGTGTTCCATCATCTCGTCCAGATTGATTTCCGGCTTGTCCACCATCGCCAGCAGCCCGTTGCAGATCTCGGTCAGGTTGTGCGGCGGGATGTTGGTCGCCATGCCCACGGCGATTCCGGTTGCGCCGTTGATCAGCAGGTTCGGCACCGCCGACGGCAGCACCGAGGGCTGCACGGTGGTGTCGTCGTAGTTGGGCTTCATGTCGACGGTTTCTTTTTCCAGGTCCGCCAGCACTTCCTCGGCCACCTTGGTCATGCGGGCTTCGGTGTAACGCATGGCGGCGGGCGGGTCGCCGTCGATGCTGCCGAAGTTGCCCTGCGGATGCACGAGGGGGTAACGGATGTTCCACCACTGGCCCAGGCGCACCATCGCGTCGTAGATGGAAGAGTCGCCGTGAGGGTGGTACTTCTTCATGACCTCGCCCACCACGGACGCGGACTTGGCGTGTTTCTGGTTGCTGTACAGGCCCTCCAGCATCATGGCGTACATGATCCGGCGCTGTACGGGCTTGAGACCGTCGCGCACATCGGGCAGCGCGCGGTCCACGATCACGTTCATGGCGTAGGTGATGAAATTGGTCTTGACTTCGCTGGTGATGTCAACGGGATGAATTCCAGTCATGTGGCTCCAGTCGGGGCGGGGTGAAACCGCCCGGCAATGTGGGGGTAATGGGGGCCTGACAACGCTGTCAGGAGTGAAACGATTCTAGCACATTATGTATGTGACGTAATGAAATTCGTTCCGTCGAAGGGGTTCCCTCAATAGGATCATTGTACCCGAAAATGTCGGCAAAGACGGTGATTCGCCTCGCTTCAGGGTGGGCTGACTGGCGGGCATTCTGTGCGTCATGCCAACTTCTCCCGACGGTGCGCTCAACTTCCGCCGCCCGCTGCCCGGCCTGTACCGCAGCGGCAACCTCAGCTTGCTGAGCGGGCAGGGGAGAGATGGGCTGCTGGCCCTGAACCTGGGCCGCATCCTCGATTTACGGACGCGAGCGGAGCGGGAGATCGACGCGCCTCCGTTTTTGGGACGGGTGGAATATCTGAACCTGTCGCTCTTGCCTCACCGTGTTCGCGAACTCAACGAGGCCAGTCTGGCAGGCAGCAATGGCGTCTCTAACTGCGCTGTTCTGGATCACGCCGCGAACAACGTCGTCAGCATCCTGGGGGCGATTCTGGACGCGCCGCCCGGCCCGCTGCTGATCCATTGCCATGCCGGAAAGGACCGTACTGGATTGATCGCCGCGCTGTGCCTGGAACTGGCTGGGCGCAGCCGCGAGGAAATTGCCGCCGATTACGTCGCCACCGGGCCGGAGTTGGTGGACTTTTATGCCGCCCTGAACGCGCGCATGACTCCAGAAAAGTGGGCGACTTACGCCTCTCTCGTTCCCACCGTCCCAGACGACATTCTGCGGCCCCTGGCCCACCTGGATTCAACCCGGGGCGGGGCGGTGTGGGGCCGTATCTGGCGGCCTACGGTTTCTCGGAGGACGAGGGGGCCGCGCTGGGCCGCAGGCTGATGAAGGGCTGAGCCGGAGTGAAGATTCACGCCTGCCGAATCCCGGTTGTCTACGTGTCAGACGCTGTCGTGCCTGTCGATTCGACTTTTCTCACCTCTGGCGCGGAATTTGTGCGTGATTTGAAATAGACCGTCCGTATCATGATCCTCAGAATGCTTGCTCTCCTCACCCAACTGGTCAAAGACGTGGACGGCGCGTGGGCAGCGGCCATTGGTGGGCTGGACGGCCTGCTGATCGAGGGCCACGCCATCACCGATACGGACCTCAACCTGCTGATCGCCGAACACGCCGGGCTGCTCGTGGCCGCAGGCACCGCCTATACCCAGACCCTGAACGCCGGGCAGCCCCGCGAACTGTACCTGCGCGGCGAACGCCTGAGCGTGTACCTGCAACCCATCCGCGCCGAATACTTTCTACTGCTGGCCCTGGACGCCCGCAGCAATCTGGGGCAGGCCCGCCTGTATGGCCGTGAGGCCGCCCGCAAGCTGGAGCAGACGCTGTGAGCGTAGACGCTAAAAATAGCGTGACCACCCCTATTCGAGAGGCCGCAATGCTGGCTTTGACGCCGAGGAACCAAGCATGAAGATTGACGTTCTGAACAACATTCCTGGCGTGATCGCCAGCGCCCTGGTCGGCCCTGACGGCCTGCCCATCGAATCCAACGGCGACGGCGGCGAGGTGCTGGCCGCCGAACTGGCCTCGCTGAGGACAGGTCTGGACCGCATGGGCCGCCGGCTGGGGTCCGGCGAGGTCACCCGGTTGGCCTTTACCAGTGACCGCATTGAGGTGGTGGCGCTGGCGGTGGGCGACTTCATGATGGGCGCGGCGCTGGCCCGCAGCAGCGATACCCGCGCCGCCCAGCAGGCCCTGGCCAAGCTGGCGCAGGAAGTCGACAGCCTGCCGCGCGTGGACCGCTCGTGATCGCCACACTGCTGGAGGTTCGCGGCGTGCGGCATACCGTGCTGGTCAGCCCGGCAGGCGAGGTGGTCGCCAGCGCCGGAATGTCCGAGGCCCAGATAAGCAGCGAACTGGGTCTTGTCGCGGCGGGCCGCGCCGTGATCGGCAGCCTGCAAAGCCAGATGGCCGCCGAGTCGTGGCAGGAAATCGTGCTGGATGTGGACGATGGCCCGGTGCTGCTGACCCCCCACGGCGATCAGGTGTTGCTGACCGCTTTCGACGATGTGGCGAACCTGGGCCGCGTGCGTTTTGCCGTGCGGAAGCTGCTGGGACTGGCGTAAACGCTGCTTAGCAGTTGGACGGAAGCGGTGTGGGTAGAGCGTTCTTTACGGCAGCATATATGGGGCGGGCAGCTCAAGGATGCGCAACGAAACCTCCTGCCCGTCCGGCGTGCTGCCCGTCTCTAACTGCGCCAGGAGTGCCGCAATCATCTGCGCGCTGTCGTCCACGACGCGGTTCATGGTGACCTCGCTCAGATAGGGATAGGGGCGGTTCAGTCTCAGGTCGCCGGGATTCCCATAGAAAGTCCGCAGATCATCCAGCCGGTCTGCCAGCGCCTCCGAAGGCAAAAAGGGAAGGGGAGAGGGTGGATTGACGGCGTTCACGACGACCCGCGCAAACACGTTGTCGGGGAAGTCGCGCAGATACTTGTGGTCCAGCCCGTACCAGTCGTCCTTCACACGGTCCCAGGCGGCTGCTTTATTCAGGCTGAATTCCGCTGCAAAGGTTGCTTTAGTCGGTTGCCCGATCAGGTGCATCCACAGGTTGTCAGAGACCAGATGCGTGAAATAGCCGAGGATGAAGCTGAAGCTCTGCCCATCTTTCTGCTCTGCCGGAAGCACATATTCGCGGTAAAACTGCAAATCCCGGATGTGGCCCTCGTCCTCCCCAGCCCGCAGGAAATGCGTGACGGTCTTCGGCGGATCGAAGACGGTCCAGTCGGCATTCGGACGCCCGGAATCGGGGGCGACGTTGCCCAGGATGAATGCCTGTGCTTCCAGCTCTGGCAGATGCTCCAGCAGGCGCTCGGCAATTCGGAAATGGCTCATCCAGGTTCCCACCCGCCCAGTTTAGAGCGGCCCAGACAGCAGAACTCCCCCACCCGGACCCGGACTGGGGGAGTTTCACGTTGCGCGCGTTACTTCAGAGCGTCGTTCATGCCAATCACGTCCGGCACTTTGAGGCTCGCGCCCCCCACCAGCGCGCCGTTCACGTTGGGCTTGGCGCACAGGGTGGCGATGTTGTCCGGCTTGACGCTGCCGCCGTAGAGGATGCGGATACCGTCGGCGTCGGAGCCGTAGCGCTCGATCAGCGCGTCGCGGATGGCGGCGGCCAGCTCCTCGGCGTCCTCGGCGGTGGCGGTCTTGCCCGTGCCGATGGCCCAGACCGGCTCGTAGGCAATGACCACTTCCGGCCCCACGCCGCTCAGACTGCCTTCCAACTGCCCCAGCGTGTAGGCCACCTGCTCGCCCTTCTCGCGCACGTCCAGGCCCTCGCCCACGCAGACAATCGGAATCAGGCCGTTGGCCTGGGCCTGTTTGGCCTTGGCGGCCACGTCGGCATCCGTTTCGTGGTGATACTCGCGGCGTTCGCTGTGGCCCACCACGGCGTATTTTGCGCCCACGTCCACCAGCATGGCGGCGCTGGTTTCGCCCGTGTATGCGCCGGATTCATGCGCCGACACGTCCTGCGCGCCCAGTGCCACGCCGGGGGGCAGGTGTGCGGCCAGCGACGCCAGCGCCACCGCCGGGGCCATGACCGCCAGTTCGGTGTCGTTGGCCGTCAGCTTCTCGCGCAGTTCCTCGGCCCAGGCGCGGGCCTCGGCGGGGGTCTTGTTCATCTTCCAGTTCAGGGCAAGCAGGTTCTGAGTCATCATGTCTCCAGCCCGTTCAGGACGGGTCTTAAGAATGTTCGGTCATTGCGGTGGATCAGCGTTGGCACTTCCCGGAACAGGTCCTGGCACACCGGGTCTGCCATCGCCTGCTCCCGGTAGCGTTCATAGTCCGCCAGACTGGTAAAGGTAAACAGCGCGTAGGCCAGATCCGATGCTCCCTCGGAGGGCAGGAAGTAGCCGTGATGCTGGCCGCCGAAGGCGTTGATCAGCGTGATCCACTTGCGTCCATACGCCTCGAACTCGGCCAGCCGCTCAGGCTTGACCTCGTAGGTCAGGAGGCAGGTGACGGGAGCCACTTACGCCATCGCCTCAACGCCGGGCAGAGCCTGCCCCTCCAGCAATTCCAGGCTCGCGCCGCCGCCAGTGCTGATGTGCGAGACCTTGTCGGCCTGCCCACTTTTGTTGATCGCGCTGACGCTGTCGCCGCCGCCGATGACGGTGTAGGCGTCACTCAGGTTGCCCACGGTGGCGGCAATCGCATTGGTGCCGCCCGCGAACGCCTCGAACTCGAAGACGCCCAGCGGTCCGTTCCAGAACACGGTTTTTGCGCCCTGGAGCGCCTCTTTGTATGCCTTCACCGTGTCCGGCCCGGCATCCAGGCCCTGCCAGCCGTCGGGAATCTGATCGCTCGGCACGACTTTGGTGTTGGCATTGGCATCGAAGGCGTCGGCGGCGATCACGTCGCTGGGCAGCATCAGCTTGTCGCCGTACTCGGCCAGCAGCCGTTTTGCCAACTCCAACTGGTCATCCTCGTGGATGCTGTCTCCAGTCTTGCCGCCGCGCGACTTGATGAAGGTGTAGGCCATACCGCCGCCGATCAACATGCGGTCCACTTTGGGCAGCAGGTTCTCGATGACCTTGATCTTGTCGCTGACTTTCGCGCCGCCGATGATGACCACGTAGGGCCGCGCCGGATCGTGCAGCAGCTTGCCCAATGCGTCTACCTCACGCTGGAGCAGCAGTCCCGCCGCGTGCGGCAGCTCCCCGGCCACGCCGCTGACCGACGAGTGCGCCCGGTGCGCGCTGCCGAAGGCGTCCAGCACGAAGGCGTCGCCCAGCCGTGCCAGTTTGGCGTTCAGGCCCGCGTCGTTCTTCTCCTCGCCCGCCTCGAAGCGCACGTTTTCCAGCAGGGCCACCGCGCCCGCCTTCAGGTTCCGCACCGCCACCAGCGTTTCGTCGCTGGAGGGCAGGCTGTCGATAAAGGTCACGTCCTGACCAAGTGTTTTGGACAGCACGTCCGCCACGGGTTTCAGGCTGTATTTCGCCTCCGGCCCGTTCTTGGGGCGTCCGAAGTGGCTCATCAGCACCACCGAGGCCGCGCCCATCTCCAGCAGCTTTTTGATGGTGGGGAGGCTGGCGGTCACGCGGGTATCGTCCTGCACCACGCCGTCCTTGATCGGCACGTTGTAATCCACGCGCACCAGCACACGCTTGCCCTTCACATCGAGTTGATCGAGGTTTTTCATCGTTTCTCCTGTAGATAAAAAAGATGGCAGAAGGCATCAGCCCTCCACCATCTGCGGGCGATGTTTATACGGATTCCGTTTGTTTCGTGGAGGAATCGGAACAGCGCCGATCCCTCCACTCCACGCCCGGAACCCGTTTTTCTCCTGCTCGCTCCGCTCGGATTACGGGCGTTTTCAACACCCTCTAATCGGAGTCCGTATTAGACGCCTTTTTCCTGAACCAGTTCCACCAGATCGGCGATGCGGTTGCTGTAGCCCCACTCGTTGTCGTACCACGAGAAGAACTTGACGAGGTTGCCCATCGCCATCGTCAGGCCGCCGTCGATGATCGCGCTGTGCGAGTCGCCCACGATGTCCTGAAGCACGATGGGGTCCTCGGTGTAGCTGATGATGCCCTTGTGGGTGGTCTCGGCGGCCTTGCGGAACACGTCGTTGACCTCTTCCACGGTCACGTCGCGGCCCAGGATGACCACCACGTCGCTGATGCTGCCCACGGGGGTGGGCACGCGCAGCGAGGTGCCGTCGAACTTGCCCTTCAGCTTGGGGTATACCTGCGAGACGGCCTTGGCCGCGCCCGTGGAGGTGGGGATGATGTTGATGGCGGCGGCACGCGCGCGGCGCAGATCGCTGTGCGGCAGGTCCAGGATGCGCTGATCGTTGGTGTAGCTGTGGACGGTGGTCATGATGGCCTTCTCGATGCCGAATGCCTCGTCCAGCAGCTTCATCGGCGCGCCCAGGCTGTTGGTGGTGCAGCTCGCGTTGCTGATGATGTTGTGGTTCTTGGGATCGTAATCCTGCTCGTTGACGCCCAGCACGATGGAAAAGTCCTCGTTCTTGGCGGGGGCGGTGATCAGCACTTTCTTCGCGCCGCCGGCCAGGTGCTTGCTCGCGCCCTCACGGCTGGTGAAGATGCCGGTGGACTCGATGACGATGTCCGCGCCCATCTCGCCCCACTTGATGTTGGCGGGATCGCGCTCGGCCAGGGTGTGGATCTTCTGGCCGTTGACGGTCATGCTGTCGTCGTCGTAGTCCACGGTGCCCTTGAAGCGCCCGGCGGTGGAGTCGTACTTGAGGAGTGTCGCCAGCGTCTTGTTGTCGGTCAGATCGTTGATCGCCACCACGTCGATGCCGCGCTCCACCAGAATGCGGAACACCAAGCGTCCGATGCGGCCAAACCCGTTGATCCCGACTTTCATCTTCCCCGTGTTGTTTCCCGTCATGTTGCCTCCAGTCTTGAGGGCCGCCAGCCCGCAGCGGAACAGCCCACTGTGGGCGGCGACAGACCTCTCATGGCCCAGTCTAACGGCTGGCGTCAGTTTCGGCTTGGTGTCTCATCTACACCAAAGCGTAAGGTTGACAACATAGACAGGTCAATACGCGGCTGGGAGGACGTTCAGCGCGCGGTCAGCACGAACTCCACATTCACCGTGATGACGTCGGCCCCGCCGGGGTAGCGCACACCGTACTCCAGCGGATTGAATTTGAACTGGGTGCTGACATTGACGTTATTCGCGCTCAGGGTGGCCTTGACCGGAACGCTGACGGGCTTGCTGACCCCCCGGACCGTCAGGGTGCCGCTGGCGGTGGTGGCGAGGGTCTGCCCCGCCGTCAACCTGCCGCCCGTCAGTCTGCCGAGTTTGAAGGTGGCGTTCGGGAATTCCTGGGTGCCCAGTGCGCCTTTGGTATGGCTGTCGCGCAGGCTGTTGCCCGTCTTCAGCCCCAAGAGGGGAACCGTGACTGTGCCTGTGGTGGCAGCCAGATCATCGGTGTTCAGATCGACGGCGCTGATGACGCCTTCCACCGTTCCCTTGACGTTTACGAGGGTGACGCGGTACTCGAAGGTGGCCTGCCCACTGGTGGCTGCGTAGGGTGCGCCCGCCGCCGATGCCCAGCCCAGGAGTCCAGTCAGCAAAAAGCGGGTCCGTTTCACTCTTCGATGGTAGGCGGCAGGGCGGCGGGAAACAGTGGCCCCTCCTGCGAAACGGTGCTGGTCACAGGCGACTGTTCGTGGCGACATCAACCGCTTCGGCACCCTGATCTGGACCGTCGGTCTATGGGCAACTGGAACGGGTGCCCGAAAATCTGTCTGCGGGTCCGCCGTGCCAGAACATCTTCAGGGATTTAGGTCTGCCAAATATTCGGGACAGTTGACGCGGCAGGGAAGTCTAGACTGGCCAGAACTTGATGCCCCTCCGTGCCACCGAAACTTACCTCAGACGCCTGCTGGCGGTGCTGACGGTGGTGGCCGCCTTTGCCTTTCAGGCGCGGGTGGGCGGCATGGTGGACCTGCCGATGCCGGGGACATTGGGCATGGCGCAGATGGCCGGACACCCTGGACACCAGATGGCCGGGATGCCTGCCGGGCATTCCTCCTCCGCCACGCTTCCAGTTCCGCAGCCCCAGCCCGGTCACGGCGACAGGGAAAGCCACAAACACGCCGCGCACTGTCCCTTCTGCGTCACCGGGGCCTTTGCGCTGGAGGCGGGCGTCCTGCCGCTCCCCACGGCCTCGCCGCGCCAGATTTCTCAGCCATTGCCCCTGGCTGTGGCCGACGTTCCTGCCGCGCCGCGTCATGCCGATGCCCGTGCGTCACCCGTTCTTCTCTGAAAACCCTGTACCCCAACACCCTTTTCAGAGGAGAACTTCTAACATGCAAAAATTTCTCATGCTGTCCGCCGCCCTGCTGATGTCCTTCGCCGCTGCCCACGCCACCGTGAAAACCGAGGCGGGCCTGAGCGAATCTGCCGCCGGAAAGTCCGAGATCTACCGCCTGAATGTGCCTGTCGAGAAGGACCTGGCCACCACCCAGATTCGTCTGGTGGTTCCCGCAGGCGTGGGCATCAGCCGCTTTCAGACCACGCCCGGCTTTTCCCGCACCGTGAGCAAAAATGCTGATGGTCTGGTGACTGAAGTGGTCTGGAAGGGCAACATCGAGCCGATGGAATATGCCCGTTTCTTCTTCCAGGCCGTCAATCCGGCCCAGCCCGGCGAACTGGTCTGGAAGGTCTACCAGACCTACGCCGACGGCAGCGTCGTGGCCTGGGATGACACCCAGCCCGACAAGACGCCCGCCAGCAAGACCGCCGTCAAGTAACTGACTGGGGGCAGGGGAGACTCTGCCCCCCTGGAGGCTGTATGCGTTTCACCTTTACCCGTCTAATAGTTCTGTTGCTGGCGCTGGTGCTGGGCACCGCCAGCGCCCACACCGCCGTCGCGTCCATCATCCCCGCCGCCGATTCCACCGTCAGCGCCCCGAAAGAAGTCGTCCTGAAATTCAGCGAACCCATTGAACTGCGCTTTTCCACTTTCCGGGTGATGGCGCTGGGTGCCGACATGGAGCCTGTGGACGGGGCCAGAGCTGCCCTGGCCCTGAAGGCCGACGCCCCCACACTCGTCAATCTGCCGCTGAGCGCCAGGACTCTGGCCGCGCAACTCCGCATCCCCCTGAAGGTCAGCCTGAAAGCTGGAGCCTACGTGGTGGCCTGGAAAATTCTGTCCGAGGACGGCCACCCGGTCACGGGGCACAGCGTCTTCACGGTGAAATGACCGCTGAACTGCTGCCCAGGCTGCTGCTGTACCTGGGTGCGGTGCTGCTGGTGGGAGGCGTGGCAGCCCGCCGCGTGCTGACGCCGGGGCATCCGGGATTGGTGTGGCCGGGGGCCGGATTGGTGTTGCTGGTGCTGGGCGGCGGTCTGGGCGTGTACACCACCCTGGCCGCGCTGGGTTTTACGGCCCCCGCCGACATCCTGGATTATCTGACCGACACGGTGGGGGGCCGCGCCGTGCTGATCCTGTGGATCGGCGGTCTGGTCCTGCTGGCCGCCGAGATCGCGGAATTGACCTGGCTAGCGACGCTGGGCGCTTCTGGTGTACTGCTATGGGGGCTGGCCGGAATCGGACATGGGGCCTCGCACGGTCAGCTTGTTCACGTCTTGCACACGCTGCACGCTGGGGCGATGTGCCTGTGGGTGGGCGGCGTCTTCGCCCTGCTTACGCGGCGCGGGGCCACGGCTGCCCTGGCCCGCAAGTTCACGCCCTACGCCCTGGGTTCGGTGCTGGTGCTGGGCGTCAGCGGCGTGTGGATGTCGCTGGAACATGCGGGCAACCTGCTGCAACTCCCTGCCTCGGGCTACGGGCGCACGCTGCTGCTCAAGGTGGCGCTGGTGGGGCTGGCGCTGCTGGTTGCCGTGGTTGTTCGCCGCGCCTTTGCCGTGGGTCAGGGCGTGCGCCCACGTCTGGCCGCCGAGGCGTTGACGCTGCTGGCGGTGCTGGGTGTGACCGCCTCGCTGTCGGGACAGGCTCCGCCGACGCACGGAACCGGGATGGAACATTCGGGGCACTGAAGCCGAATCTGGCGGGGAGCGTGGGAGTGGTCCGCGTTCCCTTTTCGTTGGCTGCCCAGACTTCCTTTCCTTTACCTGTCTGCCTCGCCCCATACTGACGCCCATGAGCGACACCCTTCTCGTGATGAAATTCGGCGGCACCAACATGCAGGACGCCAGAGCCATTCGCCACAGCGCCTCGCTGACGGGCCGCAGCCTCTCGGCGGGCGTGCGCGTCGTGGTGGTGGTCTCCGCGATGGCCGGGGTGACCAACGGCCTGCTGGCCCTGGCCGACGCCGCCGAGTCCGGGGACATCGCTGCCGCCAACGACGAGATCGCCGCGCTGCGGACCCGCCACTTCACGGCGGCCCAGGAACTCGGCGCGGCCCCCGACAGCCCCACGGTGCGCGACATCCGCGAAATGCACGAAACGCTGCGGCAGGCGGTCTACGGCGTCTACCTGCTGCGCGAGCTGACCCCCCGCAGCCGGGACCTGATCGTGGCCTTCGGTGAGCGCCTCTCGGCCCCGCTGATGGCCGTGGCGCTGGAGGGCCAGGGCTTCCGCGCCCACCACCTGACTGGCGGCGAGGCAGGCATCCTGACCGATCATCACTTTGGCAACGCCAAGCCGCTTCCCACGACCTACGAGCGCGTCAAGGACCGTCTGAGCGGGCTGCTGGCTGCCGGGGTTACACCCGTGGTGTCCGGCTTCATGGGCGAGACCGAACGCGGCGCGATCACCACGCTGGGGCGCGGCGGCACCGATTTCTCAGCCACGATCATCGGCAAGGCCCTGGGCGCGAACGAGGTCTGGGCCTGGAAGGACGTGGACGGCGTGATGAGCGCCGATCCGCGTGTGGTAAAGGATGCCCGCAATATCACGGTCCTGAGCTACGGCGAGGTCATGGAACTGGCCTACTTCGGCGCGAAGGTGCTGCATCCGCTGGCGGTCACGCCGTTGCAGGAAAGCGGCATTCCGCTGCGGGTCAAGAGCGCCGCCGACCCTGACTTTCCCGGCACGCTGGTGCAGGCCCAGGCCCAGGACGAGGCCGGGCAGCCCGTCAAGGCCGTGACCGCCATCCGCAACGTGTCCATCATCAACATCAGCGGCGCGGGCGTGCTGGGCATTCCCGAGGTGATCGCCAGCGTGTTTGATGCGATTGCCCGCGAGAACATCACCCTGCTGATGGTGTCCCAGAGCAGCTCCATGAGCAACGTCTCGCTGGCCGTGCAGAGCAGCGACGCCGAGCGCACACTGGCCGCCCTGCGCGCCGGGGTCAGCCGCGAGCTGAAGGTGGACCGGCAGTCGGATGTGGCGGTGCTGGCCATCGTGGGCAGCGGCATGCGCGGCCAGAAAGGGGTTTCGGCGCGGCTGTTCACGGCGCTGGCGGGCCAGGACATCAACATCCTGATGATCTCGCAGGGCAGCAGCGAGTTGAACATCTCTGTGGCCATCGAGGGCGCTCAGGTGGACGATGCCACCCGCGCCGTGCATGCCGCCTTCGGGCTGGGCGTGCGGGCGCAGGCGGCGGACTGATCCGCCCTCAGCCACCCCTATAACGCCAACGGGTCCAGCAGCAGCGGGTCCTCGGCCTCGAAGGCTTCGGCGTAGCGCACGCGCGCCAGCGTGCCCCAGTAGCTCTGGCGTGCGCGGCGGCGGTCGATGATCTCGGGCGTGACCGTCTCAGAAATGGCTGCCCCCGAAAACTGGCTGTCGTGGGCGCGGACGGCGGCTTCCCACTCCTGTTGCACGCCGCCCACGTCGATCAGCAGACCGGGTTGAATGTCCGCGTTGCCCTGGTACAGCAGCGTTCTGGCAATGCGCCACGGCTCGCCGTCCAGATCGGCCTTGCGGAGCTGCGCCAGATGCACGGCCCGCCGCGCCAGATGGTAGGTGCCGAAGTGGTCCGGGTGCCGGTCCTTGTGGTGGGGCACCAGCAGCACGCGCGGGCGCACGGCGCGCAGGGCGGCGGCCAGGGCGTGCGCGGCGCTGTGGTTGTCGGTCAATTCGCCGTCGTTCAGGCCCAGATTGCCGCGCCAGTGCAGACCCATGATGGCGGCGGCCCGCGCGCACTCGGCCACCCGCACTTCCGGCGTGCCCTGCGTGCCCCGTTCCCCGCGCGAGAGTTCCAGAATGCCCACCGCGCGCCCAGCCTGCGCCAGCCGGATCAGCGTGCCGCCCGCGCCGATCTCGGCGTCGTCGGGGTGGGGGGCCAGGCACAGCCAGTCCAGCGGCTGGGGCATGCCGTGAACCGTCTGGAAGGGATGGGGCGGCGGCTGGTTCATGTTGGACAGCATAGGCGGGATGCGGTTGCTCCGGGAAGCGCATCTGCCTTGACACTCCAGGGCGGCGTGCCTATACTCCCTGAGCCTTGTGCAAGAAAAGCAGGCCAGTGTAGCTCAGTGGTAGAGCAACTGATTCGTAATCAGTAGGTCGTCCGTTCAACCCGGATCACTGGCTCCAAGAAAAACCCCCGCCTGGCGCGGGGCTTTCTTTTTTGCTCTCTCGTCTAGAATGTTCAGGAGAGCCAGGTTGTCACCACGGGATAGACGAGCTTCAGTTGGCAACGCCCGCAGCCTGCGGAAAAAGATCGTTCAGACCAAAGACTGCTTCCTTTCGCTGGTCGTCGTAAAAACGGATATATGTCCGCAGCGTGAATGCCACGCGTCCTGACCAGCATCTGCGTGACATCCAGCGGGCGCAACTTCTCGAACTTGAGGTGGCCTGGGTAGGTTGTGACGTCGTGACTGACAGTGTCCCGACAACTCTGCACGGCGACAACGCCGCGCCCGCCACGCACCTTTCGCCAGAAGGCCGGATTGCTGCGCGGGGCTGATGGGCCTCAATGTGACGCCACGCTCCGAGTTTCAGGCACCGCGCCCCACCTCTATTCGTGTATTCGTGGCGACGATGGCTCTGGCAGGTTCAGGGTGCGTTCCAGATGCACCCACCCGCCCCATTACTTCAAAAGGTCACTGAACGGTTTACAGGGCCGCAATCACCGCGTCTGTAAACTCTTTCGTGCCTGCCGTGCCGCCCAGATCGCGGGTGCGCGGACCTTCGGTCAGCACCTTGTTCACGGCGTTGTCGATGCGCCTGGCCGTCTCGTGATCGCCCAACTCGTCCAGCATCAGCACGGCGGCCAGCATGGTGGCGGTGGGGTTGCTGACGCCCTGCCCGGCAATATCCGGGGCACTGCCGTGGACCGACTCGAAGATGCCGAACTTGTCGCCCACGTTGCCGCTAGCGGCGATGCCCAGTCCGCCCACCAGCCCGGCGGCAAGATCGCTGAGGATGTCGCCGAACATGTTGGTCATGACCATCACGTCAAACTGGCGCGGGTTGCGGACCAGTTGCATGGCGGCGTTGTCCACGATCATGGTGCTGGTGTTCAGGCCCTCGACGCTTCTGGTGTGGTCCAGAATGGTGTTCAGGAACAGGCCCTGCGTCACGGGCAGCACGTTGGCCTTATGCACCACGGTCAATCTCTTGCCCCGTTTCATGGCCAGTTCGGCGGCGTATTTGCCGATCCGCAGGCTGGCCTCGCCCGTAATCACCGTGTCGGCAATCGCCACGTCGCCGTAACGCCGTTCCTGCTCCACGTACAGGCCCTGGGTGTTCTCGCGCACGATCACCAGATCGACGTTCTCGTACGCGCCGGGAACCGGGCGGGTCTTGGTGGGGCGCACATTGGCGTACAACCCGTACTTCTGGCGCAGATGCCGGATCGCGCCGGAAAAGCCAGGGGGTTTTTCCCCGGTGGGGCTGGTGGCCGCGCCGAACAGTGTGGCGTCGGTGTTTTCCACCGCGTCGTAGGTGGCCTGCGGAACGCTGGTGCCGTGGTCCAGGTAGTACTCGTACCCGGCCTCGGCGTCCACGTACTCGGCGCTGAAGCCGGCGGCGTCCAGCAGACGGCGGGTGGCGGGGATGACTTCGTGCCCGATGCCGTCGCCCTCGATAGAACAGATGCGGTATTTCGCCATAACAGACAGTCTAGTTCAGAGCCGTCCTTTGTGAAGTGCGTTACCGGGCGTGTGACGGCAAAGCGCGGGAATCTTCCTTTGACACCCTATCTGCCGGCTTGCACAACCTGCGCTGCCAGCTCGCGCGCCAGCAGCGGCCCCAGCAAAAAGCCTTTGCTGCTCAGGCCCGACAGGTGCCACACGCCGTCCTCACCCCGCCCAGTCTTCAGCCCGGAGAGGCGAGAACCGGTCCAGCGCCCGGTCACGCTCACGCCGCTCAGGTCTGCCAGCGCCTCACCCTTGCCCAGCAGCCAGCCCAGCGAGGCCAGCGGCAACGCCGGTGCCCGCCATCCCTGCGCCGGGGTTTCGTAGGTCGCGCCCAGCACACCGCCCTGCGCGGACGGAGCCAGATACGCGCCGAAACTCAGGGGCACGTCTGCCGCCGCCCGGTCCAGCGTGAGCAATGTGCCCATGCGCTGTGTTCGGTTCTCGCCCGCCCAGCCGGAGCCGATGGAGCCGCCGCAGTGAATGACGGCGTGAAAGCTGGCGAGAGTGGGGCCGTCCCCCCCCCGCAACGTGGCCGAATGGGCCGTCCAGCTTGGCACCTGCCCCCGGATTACGGCTGCGCCTGAAGCCTCCAGCAAGGCCCGCGTGAAGGCCGCGCCGTCCACCCAGCCGCCTTCCGGCAGCCACAGGGCGTGTGCCCAGGCGGGAGGCAGCGGCACGGGCAGAGCGTCCCGGCTCAGCCAGCGGTGCAGCAATTTGGGCGGGAGGTTGCGCTCGAAGCGGGCGCGGGCTTTATCGTCGGGGACAGGGCGCAGCATCCCCGTTTGACCGTGCGGGACGCCAAAACCTGCCGCCTCCAACTCGCGGAGTAGTTCCCAGGTCAGCCGCATTCCCTCCAGCGCCCGCGCGTCCACGCCGCCCGACTGGCCGCGCACCGGGTTGATCAGGGCAGACGGCACCGAACTGGCCGCGTGGAGTCCCGCATCGATGACTGTGACCTGTGCGCCCAGTCTGGAGAGGAAATAGGCAACAGACGCTCCAGCGATGCCGCCGCCGATCACCAGAGTCCGGGTCACCGCACGGCCCGCAGGCATTCCCGTTTGCCCGGCGCTCCGGGTCTGCGTTCCACGTTCAGCCCCGCTGCGGCCAGGGCGCGGCGCACATGCCCGGCGGCGCTGTAGGTGGCCAGCACGCCGCCCGGCGCGAGGGTTGCCGCCAGCCGCGAGATGAAGTCCGGCGTCCAGACCTCCGGGTTGCGCGTGGGCGAGAAGCCGTCCAGATACAGTGCAGTGGCCCAGTCCTGCGGCAGATCGACACTGAGGACATCTGCAAAATGAACGGTCAGGCGCACGTTTTCGGCTTCGATCTCGAACGGGACGTGCGGCCAGCATTGCAGGACCTGTTGCCAGGCCGGATGCTCTGCGCCCACCTCGTTCTCCGAAACTGCGCGCAGCAGTTCGGCGGGGGCCGGGTCAAATTCGTAGGCCACGTAGTCCAGCCCCACGCCGCGCGCCGCCGCGTCTGCCAGCGTGGCCCGGAAATTGACGCCCAGACCAAAACCGATTTCCAGCACCCGTGGGGCCGGATGCGCGTCAGTGCGCGTGCCCTCCACGAAGACATGCCGCGCCTGGGTGTGTGCGCCGTGCCTGGAACCGTATGTCTCGCCAAAGCGCAGGTTGTGGGCCGTGCGCGAGCCGTCGGGCGTCTGGATGATCTGGAGTGGGGGCGGCGGGGACATTAGAGCTGAGAATAGTGCAGGGGTGCTGGCCTGTCGGTGGCGCGGAATCTACTGAATTTTCCGTACTTCAATCTTAATGAACGGTGGGGTGACCCACAGAGAGGGCAAAATTCCACATCTCAGCGGGCAGATGGAATATTAAAATTCTGAAGATTTATGAAGAGACATCTACTTCCCCCGGCTTTTCTCGGTCTGACAGCCCTTCTCGCCTCCTGTGGCGGAGGTGGTGGAGATTCCACTCCCGCGCCCTCTTCCAGGTTCGCACTTACCGTGAATGTCACGGGCGTGCCCAACGCCCCGGTCAAGGTGACCAACACCACCAGCAAGGCCACCCTTTTTGACGGCCCTCTAACGGGGAGCAAGACCTTCGGCGATCTGGCCGCCGGGAGCTTGTTGAGTGTTCAGGGTGGCGCGGTTGGTGGTTACGCCACGTCACAAGTTCAGAACGTGACGCTGGACAGCAATAAGAGCGTGACGGTGGAATACAGGTCGTCCGGTGCGGCTGGAACGGCAGTCAGCAACACGCTGATCTCGGGCAAGATCGTGGGGACCGATCTTCAGATAGGCAGCGCCTTTCTGATCGGCTCCAATCCACAAAATCCCCTCTTTGGCGAAGCCGCCGTCACAAACACGCTTCTGACCCTTGATCTGTCCCGACTGACGCCCAGCGGCCCTGATCTGGCCGACAACTTCTACGTCAAAGGATGCAGCGGAGACAACAGCGATCCCAGCGCCCGCGTGTTGGACAGCCTGAGCCTGAACGCCTACAGCCCTCAGGGTGACCTGATTGGGACGGTGGTGGAAAAGGTGGTGGCAGGCCCGGACACGACGCTGCCCAACGCCTTGATCTACCGTCTGTATTCAGATCGGCCATTTACATTCAAGGGCGAGTGTGTCCTGACAACTGCCAGCGGCACTGTATTTACTGAGAAAAACGATCTGAAGGTCGTCAAGGGCTGGAACACCCTGGTCCGCTCTGTAGAAGACAAGGCCATCACCATTCGGAACGCGGCGGCAGGCAACCGCGCAGAATTGACTTTCATCCCTGCGTCGCCAAAAGTCTCGGTATATCTCCAGCCCGCTACACTCAATTTCAACAGCGATCAATCCATCACGGTGGACGCCGATCTGATCCAAGTGGGCAACTATTCCGGCACAGTCAACCTGTCCACGAATCTTGCGGGCCTGAGCGTCGAACCCTCCACGGTCACGCTCACTCCTCTGCCCAGAATTGCGGCTCAGGCCCTGAATGCACCGCCCGCCCGTCTGGCAGGGTTAGCGATACAGCCGCAGAAACTGACAACCAGATTGAAATTCAGCTATACCGGCACAGAGAATTTGACCGATCAGGCTTTCAGGGTGCTGGTCAAGGACGCTGGCGCTCAATCGCTGGGGGGCGGTGACGGCAGGATCACGGTTCGCCGCCCTGGCATCGACCTCTACGTCTACACTTCTCCCCTGACGCTGGGCCGCAGCAGCACCGTGGAAATTCCCTTCGTTCTGACCAGCGTGATGGGATTTGGCGGCGCGGTAACGGTCACTGCCGAGAATTTGCCAGTTGGCGTAAAAGCGACGTCCAAGACCGTCAGTGTCACCAGCGACAGGCCCGCCACCGCCAGCCTGACCCTGACCAGTGATGCCTCGCTCAAGCCGGGGGTGACCCCGGTCACCATCACGGCGCGGGGTGAGGGGCGCATTGCCAGTGCCAGCCTGAACCTGGAAGTCCCCAAACCGTCCGTTGCGGTGTCTATCGTCAATGCCTATAACGAAGTTGCGGTTTATCAGGGGGGAACTGGCGCTATTGAAGTCCTGGTCAGCAGCGCGTTCGGGTTTCAGGGCGCGACGACTCTGAAGCTGACTGGTTTGCCTGAAGGCGTGACAGCGGCACCGGTTTCCGTTCAGGTCAGGCCGATGGAGTCAACCACATTGAAGATACCGCTCGTCGTTGCCACAGACGCTGATCTGGGGACCAGCAGCGTACAGGTGACTTCACCGGACAGTGCCCGGCCAGACGGTGACGGTCCACCCGTGCGTCTGACCGTTCGCCCAAGCCGTGTGGCGCTCGGGTATATCAGTCAGGCGGGCCTGGCGTCGGGCGACGCGGGAATCTGGGTGGCCCGCGATAAATATGACGTTGGCGGCTTTACGACGACGCTCAGGCATGTCGTGGGTGGCAAAGATACCGCCGCTATTGCGGTGACAGGCCCTGTTTACCAACTTCTCAGCTTGCCAGACGGGCCGGTTCTTGCGCTGGGCTCAGGCATGACGTGGGTGGTGACCGATCAGGGTGCTGTTCCGACTGCGGTTGCACCGGACGGCGTGGCTTCTGGGGCGGTGGATCATCTGGGCCGGGTCGTGTTCATCCAGAGTACCTATGCTGGAAGCGGCTACCAGTTTCGGCTGGCCCGCTGGACACCGGCCACGGGCGCTCTCGAAAGTGTGGACGCAGTTCAGGCGTATGGCTCTGGCGGACAGTTCTTCCGCAGCAACAGTGGGCGGTGGATGCTGTACCGTCCTCAATATTCCGCTGGCGCACTCAAGATCAATGCGGTGACAGGTGAAGTGACCAGGCTCAACCTGAACAATGTTCTCAGCAGCGTGGCACTGGATGACAGCGGAACCGTGTATTTCACTGAGAATGGGCCTCTGCAACGGCTGAATGCCAACGGCACAGTCACCATCTTCAACGATACAAATCCAGGCACCCTGATCGGCTTTGACCGAAAAAGTCTAACGCTCCTGTGGAGTTTTTACAGCAACGGCATTGGACGGCTTGATCTGGATGGCAACAGGTTCACTAACATTCCACTGGGCAATACCAACCGGGCCGTGACACTCGCTGGCGGCGGAATAGCCGCGTTGACCTCCGATTTCAGTCCCGGTGAAGGCGTGGATATTAGTTTTCTGACCACTTTGCGCTGATTCCCACCAACCTCAACCTCCGTCTTTCCACTCAATTCAATCTTCGTCAAATTTATGGGGCCACGCAAGATTGATCGCGGTGGCCCCTTGTCAGTTTCTATTCAGCGTCAGTCCAGTTCCATATCGATCATCAGCGGGTTTTCCTTGCCGTCCTTGCCACCGGCCCGCACATCTGGAATACCAATGGGTGTGCTGCGGTCCATCTCCCTGGCCGGCTCGCCGGGCTTAACCCAGCGGGTGCCGGGGCCAGCCGGACCGGCATTGTGGGCCGGGGCCACCGGGTACGCGGCCAGCCGGGCGGCCCGCAGGATCGAATCCAGCTCGGGCGAACTCAGCAGGCCCTTGGTTTCCAGGGTACTCAGCAGGCCCAGCACCAGCTTGCGCGTGAATTCGGCCTCCTGCTCGGGGGTCTTGAAAGGATTGGCATCGCTCATGCGGCCCAGAGTAGCGCGTGTGTGCCGTGGCCGTGGGCCGCCTCTGCGCGGGGGCTGCTGCTTGCTGGGTGATTCCCCGGCGGGTGACAGCTCTGCTGGACAGCCGTGGGCCGAACCGGGACGTCAGACATGGGGGCGGGTGTTATTCTGGGGAGGTTGAAAATCACCGAATAGAAACGGTCATGATGGTTACCCACACGGCAAAATGTCCGCCTTAAACTACGGGCTGAGAAGAAGTCCGGGCTGTGGGTTCAGGTTGAAAAGGCCCACGGGCAACCTGGGGAGGAACGAATGTACAAGGGAAGAGAGGGGCAATGGGCATTCTTGCTGCACCGCCTGTCGGGAATCGCGATCCTGGCTTATCTACTGATTCACGTCTTCAGCATCGGCTCATTCATCTTCGGTGAGCGGTTCTATATGACCATTCACGAGATCTATGACATCTCTTTTTTCCGTATCGGGCTGGTCTTCATCACGGCTGCCGTGGTGTACCACTCCTTCAACGGCCTGCGCATCGTCGTGATGGACTTTACCGGGGCGGGCGTGGCCTACCAGCGCCAGATGTGGTACGGCGTGATGGTTGTGACCGTGATCAGCGGGCTGTACGCCGCCTGGACATTGCTGCCGCGCCTGCTGGGAGGGTACTAGGATGATCCGCGCAAGAACTTTCATCGACGCCAAGACGCAGTCCCACAGCAACGCCGAGCTGAACTGGTGGATCTTCATGCGCATCAGCGGCCTGATCCTGATGTTTCTGGTGCTGGGCCACATCTACATGACCTTTATCCAGGTCTCTGAGTCCGACGCCACCTTCACGGCGGTGGTGGGCAAGCTGGCCAACCCGGCGTGGAAGTTCTACGACTGGTTGATCCTGGCGCTGGCGCTGATGCACGGCACCAACGGGGCGCGGTATTCCATCGAGGATTACATTCGCAGCCGCCCCAACCGGGCCTGGGTCAAGGGCGTGTTCTACACGGTGGTGGGCATGGTCTTCGCCTTCGGGACCATCGGACTGTTCTCCATCTGATTTCGATCAGGCCGCCCGAATTTTTCTGGGCAGGCCAAAGGACGTAAGCAACCATGCAACATCGTTATGACGTACTGGTAATCGGCGCAGGCGGCGCGGGACTGATGGCTGCCCTGTACGCGGCCAAGGGCAATGTCTCGGTGGCGTGTATCTCCAAGCTGTACCCCACCCGCTCGCACACCGGCGCGGCGCAGGGCGGCATCGGCGCAGCTCTCGGCAATGTCGCCGAGGACCACTGGGAATGGCACATGTTCGATACCGTCAAGGGCGGCGATTATCTGGCCGATCAGGACGCCGCCGAGGTGTTCTCTAAGGACATCATCGACGCCGTGTACGAGCTGGAACACATGGGCCTGCCCTTCTCGCGCACCCCGGACGGCAAGATCGCCCAGCGCAAGTTCGGCGGCCACACCCGCGAATTTGGTAAAGCCGCTGTGGAACGCAGTTGCTACGCCAAGGACCGCACTGGCCACATGATCCTTCAAACGCTGTACCAGCAGAACGTCAAGGAAGGCACCAAGTTCTTCAACGAATTTCACGTCACCGACCTGCTGATCGAGGATGGCCGCTGCCGGGGCGTGGTGGCCTACGAACTCTCCACCGGCGAGACCCACACCTTCCATGCCAAGGCCGTCATTCTGGCGGCGGGCGGCTACGGGCGCATCTTTAAGATCACAAGTAACGCCCTGACCCTGACCGGCGACCTGATGAGCATCTACTACCGCAAGGGCCTGCCGCTGGAGGACATGGAGTTCTACCAGTTCCACCCCACCGGCCTCGCCAAGCTGGGCATTCTGGTCACCGAGGGCATTCGCGGCGAGGGCGGCATTCTGCGCAACGTCAACGGCGAGCGCTTCATGGAACGCTACGCACCCACCATCAAGGACCTCGCGCCGCGTGACATCGTGTCGCGCAGCATCATCAGCGAGATCCGCGAGGGCCGGGGCGTGGGCCGCGACGGCGACGCCGTCAACATCGACCTGACCCACCTGCCGCGCGAGGTCATTGAGGGCAAGCTGGCCGAGATCACCGATCTGGCACGCACCTACCTGGGCATGGACCCGGTCAAGGATCTGGTGCCGGTGCAGCCCACGGCGCACTACGCGATGGGCGGCATTCCCACGGACCTCAATGGCCTGTGCCTGAGCGATGGCAACGGCGGCAGTATCGAGGGGCTGTACGCGGCGGGCGAGCAGGCGTGCGTGTCGCTGCACGGTGCCAACCGTCTGGGCACCAACAGCCTGGGCGATCTGGTGGTCTTTGGCCGCCGCGCCGGCATCTACGCCGCGCAGTACGCCCGTCAGGTGGAGTTCCCCGACTTGCCCGACGATCCCCAGCGTGAGACTAAGGACCTGTTCGACGGCCTGAAGAGCGGCAGCGGCAAGGAAAACCCGGCATTGATCCGCAAGGAAATGCAGGAATCCATGATGAACAACGTGGGCATCTTCCGCAACGGCCCCGACATGGAAGCGCAGGTCGAGATCATCAAGGAACTCAAGGCCCGCTATCAGGACGTGAACGTGGCTGATCCCAGCCTGCGCTACAACTCCGAACTGATCGAGGTGATGGAACTGGGGTTCATGCTGGACTGCGCCGAGGCCATGACCGCCAGCGCCCTGAACCGCACCGAGTCGCGCGGGGCGCATGACCGCGCCGACTACGGCACCCGCGACGACGTCAACTGGCTCAAGCACAGCATGGCCTACAAGGATCTGGACAATCCCGGCAAGGTCCTGATGGGCTACAAAGACGTGGCGCTGAAGGGATTCACCCGCGCCTTCGAGCCCAAAGCCCGCGTGTACTGATCCAGCACAGTGGGGACGGGCGAGCAGGCCAGCCGGTCCCCGGAGGAAATTCGATGACCCAAATGCAACACGAGACCAGCACCGCTCCCGCCGCTGCCAAGCAGGCGCTGCCGATGCTGCACATCAAAGTCAAGATTCTGCGCTTCGATCCCGAGAAGGACCGCAAGGCGCACTGGGAAACCTACGAAGTCGAGGCCCAGGCCGGGGACCGCGTCCTTGACGTGATCAACGAGGTCAAGTGGTATCAGGATCAGAGCCTGACCTTCCGCCGCTCGTGCATGCACGGCATCTGCGGCAGCGACGCCATGCTGATCAACGGGCGCAACCGCCTGGCCTGCAAAACGCTGGTGCGCGACGTGGCCAAGGACGGCGGGACCATCACCGTCGAGCCGATCCGTGGCCTGAAGGTGGAAAAGGACCTGCTGGTGGACATGGAGCCGTTCTTCGACTCCTACAAGGCGATCATGCCGTACTTCATCAACGAGTCCCCGGCCCCCGCCGCCGAGCGCATCCAGTCCGAGGAAGAGGCCGAGCGCATGGCCCACTCCAGCAACTGCATCCTGTGCGCGGCCTGCACCACCAGTTGCCCGATCTTCTGGGTCAACGGCTCTTACCTGGGACCCGCCGCGATTGTCCAGGCGCACCGCTTCATCTTCGACAGCCGTGACGAGGCCACCCAGCAGCGGCTGAACATCATGAATCAGAACACGGGCGTGTGGCGCTGCCGCACAGCCTACAACTGCACGGAAGCCTGCCCGCGCGATATTCCGATCACGCAACTGATCGAGGAAGTCAAGCGCGCGGTGATGTACCAGCAGGCGTAAGCAAAAGCTCAGGGAAGGGCGCGGAGGCTATGGCTTTCCGCGCCCTGCTTTTTGCGGTTCGAGCCAGCGAATCCTTTTGCCCTGCCCGCGTGCATATTCGATTTCTGTCTGGGTGGTTTCGCCCACGTAGCCGCCCACATTGACGACCAGAATCTCGTCGGCCAGATCAATCTTGCGGTGGTGGAGTTCGGCCAGCCGTTCCAGCGCGGCTTGCTTCTCTTCCCCCGTCAGCCCGGTAAAAATCTCAGCGTCGGAGCGGAGGTGGCTGCCGACGCTCAATACCATGCGGCCCGCCAGCGTTTCCGCCAGGGAGGCCGCATCAAATTCCTTCAGGAAGCGCACGCTGCCGCACAGGCAGACGATGACCGGGCGGTCCTGACTCAAAATTTGCAGCTCAGAATTGCAGGGCGTATTTCACGCCGTCGTTGCCGGTGCATTCGCCGATGCCGTGTTCGGACTCGTCCACGGTGATGGTGCAGGTCAGGGTCAACGTTGGGGCAGTGGCGGTGCGGGCGATCAGGTTGCCGTTGCGGGTCACGGCGGCGCGTGGGCGAGGGGTATCCACGCGGGTGCCGATGCCCACAGCAGCATTGCTGCCGACAGCCGCCGTGCCGCCCAGCGACAGGCTGACACCCAGGCCAGCGGGCAGGGGGCTGGTGGTGCCGCCGTTCAGGATGGCGGTGCGCCCGCTGTAGGTCTGGCCGCCGATACGGATGGTGGCGTTGTCGGCGCTGAAGGGATCGCCCAGACGCGGTTGCAGCGTGCCGCGCGTGAAGCTGACCGTTCCCTCCTGCCCGGTGACGCTGTTGACGATGCGGCCCACCTGCGGGCCAGTGACGGTGGGGGCGCAGGAGGCCAGCACACCCGCGAAGGCGGCACAGAGGAGGAGAGGAGTCAGTTTCATGGTGTTCTCAGTGTATGCGCCGGGCCTGACGGGGCCATGAGCCTGAATGTCGGGGGCGCTCACCCTGCGGTGCGGAATGCGGCGCAGATCTCAGGAACGGTTCGAGACGGGCAGTGAGTCGGCGAAGTCGTGAACGAACTGCACCTGCTCCCTCGTTTCGATGGCCTTGCGGTCACGGGTGGCCCGGACCAGTTCGATGGCCCGGTCCGCCGTCATGCCGCCCTGCACCAGCAGGCAGGAGGCGGCCAGTCCCGCGCGCCCCAGTCCGCCCCGGCAGTGGACCACCACGCCGCGCCCGTCGAGCAGATCAGTCATCAGTTCGTCGATGAAGGCGGCAAAATCTGCGCGCTTGCCGGGGGCGTGCTGATCGGGGATGGCGTAAGCCTTGATCTCCAGATTGTTCAGATCGGCGGCGGCGTGGTAGCCGTCCATGCCCAGCATGTCGAACTCGAAATCCTCGATCAGGGGGGCCAGCACCTGAACGCCGTCTGCTGCCAGGGTCTGCATGTCCTCGTGAACATCGCGGTCATGCGTCACGCCCTTCTGGATCACGCTGCGGCCCTTCTTGCCGGGGGCGAAGGTCAGGCCGAGCCGTCCGGGCCACATCCCAGTGGGAATCCAGTCCACGCGGATGGAGTTTTCAGGCTTCGGGCTGCCGGGAGGAGAGGAATGGCTCACGCCCCATTCTCCGGTGCGGTGTCTTGCCCAGCTATGACAGGCACGGGCATCACGGGCCGCAGCGCGTCTTCCTGCAACACGTCTTCACGCAGCCAGCGGGCGGCGTCCAGCGCGTGGTAGGTGATGATCGCGTCGGCCCCGGCCCGGCGCATGGCGGTCAGGTTTTCCAGCACGGTGCGGCGCTCGTCCATGAAGCCCAGTTGCGCGGCGGCCTTGACCAGCGAATATTCGCCACTGACGTTGTAGGCCACCAGCGGCAGATCAAAGTTGTCGCGCAGCAAGCGAACCACGTCCAGGTAAGCCAGCGCGGGCTTGACCATCAGTGTGTCCGCGCCCTGCTCGGCGTCCAGTCTTGCCTCACGCAGCGCCTCGCGGTGGCCGCCCGCCGGGTCCATCTGGTAGGTGGCGCGGTTGCCCACGCTGGGGGTGCTGCCTGCCGCGTCACGGAAGGGGCCGTAATACGCGCTGGCGTACTTGACCGCATAGCTCATGATCGGAATGTCTGTAAAGCCTGCCGCGTCCAGTGCCGCACGGATGGCCCCCACCTGACCGTCCATCATGGCGCTGGGGGCCACCACGTCGGCTCCAGCGCGGGCCTGGGAAACGGCAGTCAGGGCCAGCAGTTCCAGGCTGCGGTCATTGTCCACCGTCCACGCTTCGGCCCCGCTCTGGCCGGGCACCTCGCACAGCGGGCCGCAGTGGCCGTGATCGGTGTACTCGCACAGGCAGGTGTCGGCCATGACGGTCATTTCCGGCACTGCCACCTTAATGGCCCGCGTGGCGCGCTGGATGATGCCGCCTTCGGCATACGCGCCGCTGCCGTGTGCGTCCTTATGGTCAGGAATGCCGAAGAGAATGATGCTGGGCACCCCCAGCCGTAGCGCCTCACGCGCTTGGGCCACCGCGCCGCCGATGCTGTGGCGGCTGACGCCTGGCATGGAGGCGATGGGCGACTCGTCCGGCAATTCGTGGACGAAGACCGGGTAGATAAAGTGCGCCGGGCTGAGGTGGACTTCGCGGGTCAGGGCGCGCAGGGCGGGGGTGCGGCGCAGTCGCCGGGGACGTTCAGGCATGCAAGCAGGCTAACGCGGACGCGTTTCCAGAATTGGAAGGTGAGAGGGTGGCTACCCTCCATCTGCCACAATTTCTCCATGCCCGCGCCCACCATCTACCGCCCCTTCCTGAACGGCGTCTACACGGTTTCGGCGGGGCTGTTCCGGCTGGGCGTGCAGCCGATCCCCTGGCGCGAGGACGGCGCGGTAGAAACGCACACCTTCGCGCTGGAGGGCGATTACGAGCGTTTTGTGGTCAGCAAGTGGGCGGCCCACCGCCGGGCGTTGCACGAGTACGCGGGCGAGGCGAACCTGTCGCCCGACTTGCGCGCGGCGGCGCTGGAATTCACGGCGCGGACCCTTGCTGCGGAAAGCGGCGGGGCGATGGTTTGGGACGGGCAGACCTTCCGCAATGCCCTGCTGGGCTGGGAAGCGCGGCTGGACCTGCGCCAGGGAGGTATGGAAGACCTGCGCCGCTTTGACGCGCCGCTGGCCGGGTTGCGCGGTGATTTGCAGCCCACGGGCGCATTGGATTTTCTGGGTCTGAACGCCTCCGAAGACCTGGCAGTCATCGCGCGTGACCCGCAGACCGGACGTGACTGGCTGGCGGCCACGCATGTGCTGTCGCCGGAGCGCTGGGACCCCCGTGACAAGCTGGGACGGGACTTTGTGGCGGTGCATGTTCCGGTGGCGGGCAGCGGCCCCATGAACGCCACCGCACCCCGGCTGGTGGACGCGGTGATCGGGCGCGGACCCTTCGTGCGCTTCGCCTGGGGTGTCGCGCCGGATGATCGGCTGGACCATCATTCCAGTACCGTGGAGGCGGAGGCCCCATTTGATCCCGACACGGCATTCGTGCGGGTGGAGCGGCAGACACTGACTGGCTTTCCGGCGGCACACGGGGCGCTGTTCACCATCCGGCCCTATCTGTACCCGCTGGAAGTGGTGGTGCAGACGCCTGCTTACGCCCGTGCGCTGGCGGCGGCGCTGCGGACCATGACGCCCGAGCAACAGAGTTACAAGGGTTTGCGGGGGGTGATGCCCAAGCTCCTCATCTGGCTGGACGCACGGGCGCTCTAGAGTGAGGGACGTGAAGCTGCGCGCCCTCCTCCTGACACCCTTGCTGGCTGCCTTCCTCGCCGCGTGCGATCTGCCCGCCGGGGGTCAGGACACGGCGCAGCACCAGAATCAACAGAGCCAGACCCAGCAGACACGGCCTCCGGCCCAGCAGGCCCCGTCAGCCTCCAGCCGTGACCCCCAGAGTGGCCTGCGCTGGGTTGGTACCAGTGAACTGCCGCGCGAGGGCACGCAGCTTCTGCGGACCATCTCCAGGGGGGAAAGATTTCGGTACAGCAAGGACGGCACGACCTTCGGCAACCGCGAGCGCATCCTGCCCCGGCAAGGCAGTGGTTATTACCGCGAATACACCGTCCCCACCCCCGGCGAGAGTGACCGGGGCGCGCGGCGCATCGTGTGCGGCGGCCAGCCGGTGACCAGCACCGCCGAGTGCTACTACACCGCCGATCACTACGCCAGCTTCAGGAGGATTCGCCCGTGATCCAGGTGTTCGATCAGGCCCCAGTCGGCATTCAGAAGGCCCCACACGATCCGCGCATCCTGGCCGCCGGGTATCAGGTGGCCCTGCGCGAAGTCGCCTTCTCGGATGTTCACGACAAGGACTCGCTGATGCTGGCCATGCTGCGCGGACTGGCGCTGACCGACAACTTCGGGCGCAACTGGGACGCGCTGTACGACGTGCTGACTGACCCCGAGGCGCGGCCCGCCAAGCTGGGGCTGCTGCTGTGCGACTTCGAGCATTTCCGCAAACGCCACCCCCGCCTGAGCGGCGAGCTGGAGGGCGTGATGCTCGACGCCCAGCGCGACGCTGCCGGGCAGGGCCGCCAGTTGTGGCTGCTGGCAGAGGAACTGGAGAGCGATCCAAAGAGCTGGTAAACCCTGCCTGGACATATCTATCAGGACACGGCCTCCTGCCGCCGTCTCTTCTGAAATGTCAGCGGAGAGATGAGAAGCTGTCGGGCACGGCATGAACCTACAGAGTGCAGGAGGGGAGACAGGGGGAGACAGGGCGCTCCCCCGCTGGCATTGCCGCATTCACACCTGAAGGCTCTAGCATGCCGCCATGCCCGCTTTTCTGCGTCCCGCCCTGCTGTGCGCGCTGGCCTTTCCGCTGATCCTGGGCCTCGGCGGGTGCCGCTATAACTTCGTGCCGCTGTTGCCCCCGGTGGTGGCCCCGAATCTGCCCGTGCGCGTCACCGAGGCCAGTCTCAGGCGTGACGGCGATCAACTGACCGTGACTGCCACCGTGGATGGCCGCTTCGAGCCGGGCTTTCTGAGCGTCAAGTGGTTCGACAGCACCCGCGCTATAGGCAGTGACAGCGTGTATCTGGATGCCAGCCAGCGCACGGCGACCTTCAAATTGACCGCCCCCGATGAGGGCGCATACCGCGCCGTGCTGTCCTTCGGCGGCGCGGTGATGCGGCAGGTGGAACTGTACGAGGTTCTGCCCTGATTTCTGCCTCTTACCGGGGTGTGGTGGAATGGGCGGCGGGAACGCGCGAACGTTTCGTGTGGCGCGAAGGTGGGCTTGAGCCGCTGCGAACCGAGCCTCACGCCGCCCCAGTCAACTACGGCTGTCTGCCCGGCACCCTGAATCCCGCCGACGGCGCGGAGATCGATGCGGTGTGGCTGGGACCAGCCGTGACGGTTGGGACCGTGCTGGAGTTGCCCGTGCTGGGATTACTTCACCTGCTGGACGGCGATCACAAGGTTATTTTTGGGGCAGATGCTCAGGCCGACGCGGGGGCACAGGCGAAGCTGCTGGCCTGGTTTCCCCCCGAACGCGGCGCGAGGTTACTGGACGCTTCAGGGGCGGTGGCGTGGCTGGAATCGCTGAACTCTAAATCAGTTTGAGATTCCAGCCCGCTCAGTCCTGATTCTGCGCCTCGATTTCCTGCCCTGGCCTCGGTTCTGTGGTGCCGCGTTTCGCCGCGTCCTCCACCTTCCACTGTACCTGCCGCAGCAGGCCCCGGAACAGGCGGCTCTCGGCGCTGTTCATTAACGCGCGGTCCAGCAGGGCGCGCCACAGGCGCAGGGTATGGCGCGCGCGCACGGCGTCGGTGTAGCCGATCAGGTGCATGGTGTCGTGCAGGTGGCCGTACATGGCCTCCATTTCCTCGCGGGTGGCGGTCTTGCGGGTGCGGTCCAGCGGTTCGTCCTGGCCTTGCAGGAACTCGTAGCAGACCAGCAGCACGGCCTGCGCCAGATTCAGGCTGGCGTAATCCCCGGTGGGGATGCGGACCGTCATCTGGCACTGTTCCAAGTCCGCGTTGGTCAGGCCGGATTCCTCCGGGCCGAAGACCAGGGCCGGGGCGGTGGCCGCGCGCACAAAGGGCCGGATCTGCGCCGGATGCTGCGGCTGCGGCAAATCAGAGCGGATGCGGGCGCTGGTGCCCACGCTCAGGTCGCGGTCCGCCAATGCCTCGCGCAATGTGGGGTAAATCGTCGCCCCGCGCAACAGGTCCGCCGCGTGGACGGCCATCGCCACCGCCCCCGAATCCAGATGGTTGCAGCGCGGGGCCACCAGCCGCAGGTCTTTCGCGCCCATATTCAGCATGGCGCGGGCCGCCGATCCGATATTGCCGGGGGTCTTGGGGGAAACGAGGACGACAGCCAGAGTCACGGGCGGAATGCTAGCAGGCCAGCGGGCAGGGATGTGGGGAAGACGGCGTGTCTCTTAACCCAGCGCCAGAATCGGTGTTTCCTCCATCACGCCCAGCCCCAGCTTGAGATCGTGGGCCAGTTCCTCCGCCGTGTCTCCCCAGGAATCCACGTTCACCCGCGTAATGCCAGTGGCGCGCAGCCGGGTGTTGACCTCATTCAGCAGCGCGGCGCGCAAATGGGTATGCCGCCACTCGGAGGCCACGCCGGGCGAGTCTATCCGTGCCTCGCCGTCCTCGATGGCCGCGCGGCACACGCCCACACCGCGCCCCGTGTCGTCCAGCGCGATCACGCTGAGGTGCGAGTCGAAGCCGCCCGCTCCGTCTGCCGCTGCCTCGGGAGCTACGGCGTGGTGGCCGACGCGGTCCTCGTAGGTTCGCAGGGCTTGCAGGCGGGTTTCGGGATCAGAGACTTCAGCCAACGGCAGCAACGGCACACCAGCAGGCGGGTCCACATGGCGGTACGGCACGCGCCCGCTCAGGCGGCGGTACGCGCCCACCTCGCGCAGCCCGGCGGCCAGCAGCGCCTCGGGGGGGAAGAGGTAGCCCTCGGCAAACACGTAAACCCGTCCCACTGCCTCATGGGCTGCCCGGACCAGGGCCAGCGCCACCCCGTCGCGCTGCGGGCCAGGAAACACGCCGCCCACCAGTTCCGCGCCGTGCTGCGGGCTGGGCCGGGTACCGATTGCGCCCAGCAGTTCCTCCCCGTCACCCAGCGCGACAAAACCCGCCGTGCAGGCGTCGGCCATCCAGGTCAGGTCCTCCGGGGACGCGCCGTACAGGGCCGCGAATGCAGGCAGCAGTTCGGCGGGCGGCAGAGCTTGAATCTCGAGGCTCACCGGCTCAGTCGCCTGTACAGGGCCATGTACTGCGCCGCTGGACCCTGCCAGCTAAAGTCCAGCGCCATCGCGCGTTCCATGCGGGCGTGCCACGCGTCCGGGCGGTCATACTCGGCCCGGGCATCGGCGCAGGCGGCGCTCAGGGCCTGTGGGGTGGCATCAGCAAAGCGGAAGCCGATGTCGGCGGGCACCGTGTCCACCAGCCCCCCGGTCAGGCGCACCACCGGCAGCGTGCCGTAGCGCATGGAGATCATCTGCGACAGACCGCACGGCTCGAAGCGGCTGGGCATGGCGAAGATGTCGGCCCCGGCGTAGATGCGGTGCGCCAGCGGTTCGTTCAGGCCGCCAGCAAAGGCCACGCGTGGGTGCTGCGCCCAGCCGGAGAGCGCGGCGCTCAGCAGCGGATCGCCGCCGCCCAGCACCACCACGTTCCAGTCCTGCGTCAGCTCGGGCAGCGCCTCGATCAGCAGATCGATCCCCTTCTGATCGGCCAGTCGGCTGACCACACCCAGGATCGGCGCGTCGTCCAGCCCAAATTCCTGCCGCAGCAGGGCGGTGGCCGCCGCCTTGCCCGCCGGGTCCCCAAACTGCGGCACGTCCGGGTCGGTGCGCGGGTTCCAGCGCTCCTGGTCCAGCCCGTTCAGGATGCCGCTCAGACGGCCCTCGATGGTCAGGCGGACCAGCAGACCCTGGAGGCCCTCGCCGTATTCGGGGGTGGTGATTTCCTGGGCATAGGTGGGGCTGACGGTGGTCACGGCGTCCGCAAAGGTCAGGCCCGCCTTCATCAGGTTCAGGTCGCCGTGATACTCCAGCGCGTCCGGCCCCAGCGTCCACTGCGGCAGGCCCGTCCAGCGCGCGGCCTCTTCGATGTTCCAGCGGCCCTGGTATTGCAGGTTGTGCACCGAGAACACGGTCTTTAATCCGGCCAGATGCGCGTAGGCCACCACCAGCCCCGATTGCCAGTCATGTCCGTGGACCACGTCCGATACCACCCCGATCTGGTGCAGTACCGACAGCACCGTGCGCCCGAACAGGCAGAAGCGGTGGACGTCGTCGTCGAAATACAGCCCTGGACGGTCAAACTCTGGCAGATCGATAAACAGATACTGCACGCCGCTGCGAACGATCTCGCCCACCCGGACCTCGAAGATCGGGGCGGGGCCGGAGGTCAGTTCCGGCAGCACGCCGCGCCACAGTTCGGTGGGCTGCCCCGCCAGCGAGCCGTACCATGGCGAGACCACGGTGACTTGCATGGATGGGGTGGTCTGCGCGCCCAGGCCCGCCAGCACTTCTGGCAGGACGCCCAGCACGTCGCCCAGCCCACCCGAACGCGAGAACGGAAACACTTCCGAAGCCACATGAACAACACGCATGGCTGCTACTGTACCTGCCCGCACCCCCCACAGGCCCGCGCGGGTTTGACAAGCTGCGGGGCCGTTGCTACACTTCCCCTCGCCTGAAGACCCGCCGCACCCGTGGCAGTTTGGAAGGAAAGTGCCAGAGGCTGCGGGCCTTTAGCTCAACGGTTAGAGCAGTCGGCTCATAACCGATTGGTTGCCGGTTCAAATCCGGCAAGGCCCACCAAAGCACGATCATGCACAACGGTTCGGGCGGTTAGCTCAGTGGTAGAGCATTCGCTTCACACGCGAGAGGTCGTAGGTTCAAGTCCTATACCGCCCACCAGAAAAGACCCGCCTAGCGCGGGTTTTTTCATTTGTTGTCCCCAGAGGTGCAAAAGCCTGACAGCCATTGACAGCCAAGTTGGCGAAAATGGCTGTTTTTGACGTGGATTTTGAATATCGGCTGCATATCTTGCCCCCTCTCTTTTCTTCGCAGATGGGAGGGGGCAAGGGTCTTCAAGCCCAGCGCGTGCGGACGTACTTGGTCATCTCGCGCCCCCCGGGGATCTCTTCGGCCTTGTTGCCCATGCGGACGTACAGCGCCTCGCGTTTCTGGCCGCCCCGGTCCGTGACCAACACAAACGTTTCTTCCGCGCCCGCTGGAATTTCCACGCGGCAGATTTCCAGGCCGTCCAGCGTCGGGAAGGACACGGCCAGCGCCGCCGCCACCGTTTGCCCCAGCGCCGTACCCACCACCCCGCGCAGATGCCGCTCAAAACCGTCCCGGTCCCCGATCTTGTTAGAGGAAGCGTAGTCGGGGGCCAGGCCCAGCCCGCGTCCGGCGTCGTTTACGCCGATCAACAGCGTGCCGCCTTGGGCGTTCAGGAAGGCGGCCACTTCCTTGACGATCACGGCTTCCAGCACCGCCGTCAGTTCCTTGCTGGGCGGGCTGCCGTCCACCGGCACGCGCATGGACGATTTGAACTCCACGCGGTCTGTTTCGCCGCCCCCCACCAGACGCACCAGTTCCGGGTCCCCTTCCGGCGGGGCGAGGTCACGGAAGGCCGCCAGCGCCGCGTCCTTGACCTCCTGCGCCACCAGGGGGAACGTTGCCAGGATGTGGGTGAACTCGGCTTCAGTCAGGCCGTACAGGTGGGCCACGCGCCCGTCGAGTTCGGCGCGCAGGGCGGCCCGGCCCGCTTCATCGGTCACGCCGTCCAATGATCCGCGCAGGCCCGCCGCTTTTGCCAGGTCATCGAATTCCGGCGCGGTGCAGATGAGCCGCGCCGCCGCCTGAACGATGGGTTGAAAATCGGGGTCAGCAGCGGTGAGGCGCGGAACAGGAAGTTGGTTGAAATAAAACATGTTGACGTGGGAGGAAATTTTTTGCCGCATAACCCAGTCGGCGGCAAAGCTGTTCAAAACACCAACCAAAAATAAAAGGTTGGATTTCTCCAACGAAGCAGAGTAGTTGATGGTGTTGCCAAGGAGAACATTTCAGTACCGGACAACTCGATTTCAATAGCGTCCTGAACAGCATTTTTGACATTTGAGCATTTGGTTGTCATCTGGGACGGCGAAAGGCGGCTTCTTGGAGTTATGAGACACGAAGAAGCCGCCCAAATCGACGCGATCAAGTTTGCCCAGCTCTTGAAAGAGCGCTTCCCCTTTTTGCGACGCGATACCTTGCAACGCGTCGAAGACGCCATGTGTTCGCTGATCGAGCAACGCTCTACCAATCAACAGCAGTGGTCCCAGGCCATGCCTGGGACCA
>NZ_JNIV01000025.1 GCF_000701405.1 Deinococcus marmoris DSM 12784 | reverse complement strand
CGTTCGTTCAACACGAACTGTAGGCCAGAAAACCAGTGTGGAAGAGCGCTTCTATTTGACCAGTATGCGAAACCATGCCGCACTGATTCTGAGAACGAGCCGACTGCATTGGGGCATAGAAAATCAGCTTCACTGGGTGCTGGACGTGGTTTTTGATGATGATGCTTCAAAGGTCAAGAACCGAATTGCAGCCCAGAATTGGGTCATGGTGCGGCAGATGGCTGCCCATCTGCTGCGGCGTGAAGGGACGGGCAAGGGAAGTCTGGCCTCTAAACAGTTCCGCGCCACGATGGATTTGCCATTTCTAGAGGCTGTCCTGACTTTGCGGTAGCCCTGTGCAGGGCTTCGCGCGCGAGGAAGCGGAGGCGCGCAAGGTCGCCGCCATCGGGCAGGAACTGTACGACGAGGGCATGAAGGCGGTGGTGATCCGCAACCGGGCCTTTCCGCTGGTGCATTTTATCGCCAACTTCGGCAACATCCTGATGCTGGGCGGCGGGGTGGTGTGATCGCAGGCGGCCAGTTCACGCTGGGCGGGCTGCTGGCGTACCGGGGCTACGGGCGCTACTTCTACGGTCCCATCGACGATCTGGTGGGCCTCAACGATCTGCTTCAGCGCGCCGAGGCCAGCGGGCGGCGCATCTTCGAGGTGCTGGACGCCCCGGTCACGGTGCTGGAACGCCCGGACGCGGTGCCGTTGCCGCAGCCGGTCACGGGCGAGATCGTGTTCGAGAACGTCACCTTCGGCTACGATCCGGCCCAGCCGGTGCTGCGCGGCCTGAATCTGCGGGTGCGGCCCGGCGAACGGGTGGCGCTGCTGGGCGCGTCCGGGGCGGGCAAGAGTACCCTGATCGGGCTGCTGACGCGCGTGTACGATCCGCAGTCGGGCCGCGTGACCCTGGACGGCCACGACGTGCGGGACCTGACGCTGCCCTCGCTGCGGCGCGCCGCCGCCGTGATGCCGCAGGACACCTTCCTGTTCTACGACACCGTGCTGGAAAACGTGCGCTACGCCCGTCCCGACGCCACGCCGCAGGAAGTAGATCTGGCCCTTGAGCGTGCCGGGGCGGCCTCGTTCGTCGCGGGGCTGCCGCAGGGACTGGACACCATTGTGGGTGAGCGCGGCGTCAAACTCTCGGGCGGACAGAGACAGCGCTTGGCCATTGCCCGCGTGCTGCTCGCAGACCCCGCCGTGCTGCTGCTGGACGAGCCGACGAGCGCCGTGGACGCCGAATCCGAGGCGCTGATCGTGCGGGCGCTGGAGGAAGCGATGGAGGGACGCAGCGCCCTGATCGTGACCCACCGCCTGTCGCTGGCCCGCAGTGCGGACCGGGTGGTGGTGCTGGAGGGCGGCGTGATTGTGGAAGACGGTCCACCCGCCGCACTGCGTTCGAGGGGTGGAAGATACGCGGCGCTGGAACGCGCCCAGACTCCTGGCCTGCCCGAGCAGGTGTAGAAGCGTGCAGGCGTTTCCTGGAGTTCATTTCCCAATTTCCTGACGGTTACACGGCGGGGGCTTGCTGCCACACGCCGGAAGAAGCATGGCCCCGCATTCCCGAGGAGAACAACCCCGAAAGGTCAGAAGTGATACCGGAAAGATCAGTCCCCCTGCAATTCCAGCTCCCCTCTAGCCTCTTCCTGCATGGTGCGCCAAGCGACCTTGCCTGTCGGGCCACGCGGCAGGGCATCTACGAACCGGACCTCGCGCGGGGCCTTGTAGTGGGCCATCTGTTCGCGTGCCCAGGCGATCACATCAGCCTCATCCGGGCGCTGGCCGGGGCGCAGCACGATGACCGCGCGCACCCGCTCGCCAGTCCGCGTGTCCGGGACGGCGATCACGCAGGCTTCCTGCACGGCGGGATGGGCGTGCAGCAGCGCCTCTACCTCGGCGGGCCAGACTTTCATGCCGCCCACGTTGACCATGCGCTTGAGCCGGTCCACGAAAAAGAAATAGCCCTCGTCATCCACGTAGCCCAGGTCCCCGGTGCGGAAGTAACGCTGGCCGCCCAGTTCCAGAAACGCCTCCGCCGTCGCTTCCGGGCGGTTCCAGTAGCCCTGGAACACCTGCGGCCCGCGCGTCACGATTTCCCCTACCTCACCCTGCGGCACTTCCTGGCCCGACTCCGGGTACACGATGCGGGAGTCCACGTCAAAGACCGGCAGGCCCAGGCATTGCAGTTTGGGACGGTTCATGGGATTGAAGTGGCTCTGCGAGATGGTCTCGGTCAGGCCGTAGCCTTCCACGAAGGACAGGCCAGTCAGGTCGCGGAGTTGCCGCGCCAGGGCTTCGGGCATCGCCGCGCCGCCGCCCACGATCATCCGCAGCGTGGGCATGTCGGCTGCCGACAGATCAGGCAGGCTCAGCAGGTCCACCACCAGCGTCGTGATGGCGAACCACACGGTCACGCCCTGGGTGCGGGTCAGCTCGCGGGCCAGCGCCTTGTCCCAGCGGGCCATCATGACCACCCGGTTGCCCAGATACAGGCCCATCAGCATGTCGTGGATGAACGCCGAGACGTGAAACAGCGGCAGGGTCATCAGCAGCACGTCGGCGGGGTTCGCGCCGCGCATGACCGCGCTGCCAGTCACGTTGGCCTGTACGCTACCGTGCGTGTGCATCGCGCCCTTGGGCTTGCCGGTGGTGCCGCTGGTATACGGCAGCGCCGCCAGATCCCCCGCGCCCACCCTGGCCTCGGGTGCGGGCGCGGCACGCAGGGCCGTTTGCCAGTCCACGTCCCCGGCCTGAAGTTCGGGGCGGCTGTCCAGCCCGGAAGGCAGCGGCAGAGTGGTGCCTTCCGAGAGGTCCGCGACGACGGCATGTTCCAGCCCTGCCGCCCTGAGCGCCGCGTACTGCTCGCCCCCCACCAGGCCGACGGTGATCCCGGCGTCCCCCAGGAAATAGCGGTACTCCTCTGGGCCGAGCATGGGCGGCAGCGGCACCAGCACCGCGCCCAGCCGCCAGATCGCGTGCGCCGCCGCCACCCACTGCGGGCTGTTCTGCATGGCGATCAGCACGCGGTCCCCCTGCACTACGCCTGCTGCCGCCAGATGACCGCTCAGCGCGTCGGCCTCGGCGAGCAGTTCGCGGTACAGCACCTCGCGTCCGTAGAACCACAGGGCCACCTTGTCGGGATAACGCCGCGCCGACACGCGCAAATTGTCGTACAGGCTGGTCTGCGGCACGTCCAGACTGAACGGCTGCCCGGGCGGCCAGTAGCGGGTGCTGGGGCTGAGGGGCTGGCTGGGGCTGGGAGGCTGAGTAGAACGGGCGGATGAGGACTGGATCATGTGCTGTTCCCCCTGAACGGCCAGCGCGGACTGGAGCCGCTGCCACGAATTTTTGACGGTGAAGACGGGGTTCAATGTATCCCATGCCGACACGGAGATTTGACGTGGGGGCGCGTCCCTGGCCATGATGGGCCATCTTCAATCCAGCTTCCCGCCAGATGGACACGTCTGTCTGCGCGGTTCCTTCTCGCCCCGTAATCCCTGCTGCGCAAAGGAGTTCCACATGACTGCACAGACCTTCACTGGCCCCGTTCCCGCCGATCAGATGGGCTTTACCCTGCCACACGAACACGTCATCTTCGGCTATCCCGGCTATCAGGGGGACGTGACCCTGGGCACGTTTGACCACGCCGCCGCGCTGGACGAATGTGTGCGGGTGGCCGGGACCCTGCGCTCGCGCGGCGTGCAGACCGTCGTGGACGCCACCCCCAACGAGTGCGGGCGCAACCCGGCCTTTCTGCGCGAGGTCAGCGAGAGATCCGGCCTGAACATCCTGTGTTCCAGCGGTTTTTATTACGAGGGTGAGGGGGCCACCGCCTACTTCAAGTTCCGTTTCTCGCTGACCGACGGCTTCTCTGAAGTTTACGAGATGATGCTGCGCGAGGTGACGGACGGCATCGGGACGACGGGTATCCGGGCGGGAGTCCTCAAGCTGGCCAGCAGCCGCGACGAGATCAGCCCCTACGAGCGGGTCTTTTTCCGGGCGGCGGCCCGCGTGCAGCGCGAGACGGGCGTGCCGATCATCACCCACACCCAGGAGGGCCGCCAGGGACCGCAGCAGGCCGAACTGCTGGTGGGCGAGGGCGCTGATCCGGGGCGCGTCATGATCGGCCACATGGACGGCAACACGGACCCGGATTACCACCGGGAGACCCTGAAACATGGCGTCAACATCGCTTTTGACCGACTCGGATTGCAGGGTCTAGTGGGTACGCCGATGGACACGGACCGCCTGCGGGTGCTGGAGGCACTGCTGGGCGACGGGCACGCCGGGCGCATCCTGCTGTCGCACGACACCATCTGGCAGTGGCTGGGCCGCCCGCTCCCGCTGCCGGAGGCCATCCTGCCCGCCATCAAGGACTGGCACCCCACCCATCTGATGGACGACATTCTGCCCGAACTGCTGCGGCGCGGCATTTCACAGGAGCAGATCGACCAGATGACGGTCAAAAACCCCGCCCGCGTCTTTGGTTGAGAGGCCCGGATCGTGGCATTTGACTGCCGCCTTGCCCCACCGCGCCCAGGATGGAAAACAGAAGCGTCGTCCCGGACTAACTCCTATGCTCAGGATCCAGGCAGACCGTCGCCCAGAAATCTGCGCATCTGCGGGATGCCACGCTTCAATTCGGGCATATTGCCCACTCCGCGTTCACCCCGTACAGCGTTCCCCGCACCACCCCTTGCCATTCGCACCAGTCATCTGCTAATCTGCGCCCCGCTGAGGGGGCTTAGCTCAGCGGGAGAGCATCCGCTTTGCAAGCGGAGGGTCTGGGGTTCGAATCCCCAAGCCTCCACCAAGAAAGGACGTCGTTTACGGCGTCCTTCTTTCTTTTTGACCCTGGTCCAGCGTCTCAGTTGGCAAGTTGACAGGGTTTGACAGGGAAAGGACTTTTATGCGGCCCAACTGCATAAACGTGAAGGGCCAGGAAACACACTCTCTGGCCCTTCGCGCTCTGCGCTGTTAACTGACTGACTCTCCCCCTTCTTCCTGGCTGTCCACCAGTCCCAGACGCTCAGCCCCGATGAACGCCGCACGGGTCTGGCGGCCCTCTACGTTGCGGGCGTAGTGCAACGTCATTTCCGGAGTTGAGTGCCCCGCCGCTCGCTGCACCTCGTGGACCTTCAATTCCCCGAGCACCGCCGTGATCCAGGCCGCCCTCGTCTCGTGCAGGGGCCGGTGCGGCAGGCCGGCGCGTTTCAGAATCTCGCTCCACTCCCGCTGCACGTTGCGGACCAGGAACGGCGTTCCGTTCCCTGTTGGAAACATCGGCGCATACGGTTCAGGGGCCGGGGGCGCGGGCACCCAGCCTGCCGCGTACCGGCGGGTCGAGGCTTGACGCTGAAGGGCACGGGTCTCAGCCTCGTCCTTGACCGTTTTCCGCTGACCCCAGAGGGGACCAGCAGCGGCGCGGGCCCTCGAAACTGCCACAAGGTGGTCCGCCAGGATCTGGCACACGGCGGGAGGCAGGGGCAGTTCGCGCAGCGCATGCTCGGTCTTCGGCTTGCCCCGCCCGCCCCCCTTCTTGGCCGTTCCGGTGATCCGCAGGACCCCGCTGGCCGGATCGTAGTCCTCCAGACACGCGCCCACCAGCTCGCCCACGCGGGTACCGGTGGCCATCAGAAGGATGAAAAAAGCAGACATCCGGCTTTCCTTCACGGCTGCATGGAGGCGGGTGAGTTCCTCCGGCGTCCAGGTCGTTCGCGGGGCAGACGCAGCGACAACGGGAGCCCGGACGCCACGAACAGGGTTGCGGGGCAGGAGGCCGCGCTGAACAGCCTCCTCAACGGCGCTGCGCAGTTGCCGGAAAGCCTTGGCCCGCGTGCTCGGTTTGTAGCCTGCTTGACGCAGGCTCCCGAGCATCGCCTCCACATGCTGCACTTCCAGTTTCTGGACCTGCCGGTTTCCAAACTGCACCAACGGCGCCACATCGAACGCACCCGAGATGAGCTCCGTCAGCCACGCGTGGTTTTCAACCGTCGAGTGTTCGGCCCCGGCATCCCGGCGTCGCCGTCCCCAGTCAACGAGCAGTTCGCGCACCGTGGTGCTGTCGCGGATCACCACGATGCCACGGTCACGGTCATGGAGTACCTTGTTGCGGGCTTTACAGGCGTCTTCTAGGGTGCGGTAGGTACTCTGGAACGCCACATGCCGCCCCTTGTCGGCGTCGAACTTACCGTTCTCAATGGTGACAGCGAAACGGCCGTCCTGGCGTTCCGTGATGTACTTCTCCTTGCCACGCGTCTTCGGTGCAGCGTTTCGGTTTTTCCAGCCAGCGGGAGGCATCGTCAGTTCACCCGGCTCAGGTGTACTGGCCGACAAACAGCACTCGGCCCAGCACCTGAACGGTTTCAGGCTCCACAAGCAGGTGGTCAACGAGCAACAGCATCTGCCCTTCCGGCGCAGCGCAGGCGCGCGCCTGCCGCACGGCGCCGCCCTGCTCGATCAGATACCGTCCCCCCGGAACGAGACCGCGTTCACCGTGATCGACGATCAGCACGTCAGCCCCCAGAGTGTAGGCCCGCTGCCCGGAAGGCTGCTCAGGTGCCAGGTCGGCGGCGTGGGCCGCAAACACGTCCACGGCGCGCCGGTCTTCGACGATCACGCCAGTGATCGCCGCCAGGTCACTGGCCGAGAGATCAAGGACCTGAGTCAGGTAGCGCAGGTATTTGCTGTTGGCCAGCTTGGTGTGCCCATGTTCGATGGCCGACAGGTACTGGGCGCTCGGCGGCGTCTCCCCACTGAGCTGGCCGATCTGCGCGGCCACATCCACCAGGCGAAGATTCCGGCTTTCCCGGCGGCGCGCCAGCATCTGACCCGCTTGCTTTGGCGGCAGCACAGCCAGATCGAACGTCTGACCCGGCGACGGAGCCCAGATAACCTCCGACTCCGCACCTGCACTGGGCGGTGACCACTTTGCCTGTCGCCAGTGCGCGCTTCTTCTGGGGTTCGGTGGAATGGGTAGCACGCTGCCCGCCGGAGCAACACTGGGGTGGGAATCAGTCATGGCCCCATTAGAACCCAACCCGCATTTCTGATCAAGTCATAAATAGACTCGGACTTCACCATATCTTATAGTGATCAGTGATGGAACACACCACGCAAATCATCCTTGACCTCGGTATCCTGGTGCGCCTGCCCGACCTCCTGCAGCGTCTGGAATCCGCCCTCAGCACGCTCGAAACCCCTGACGTCATCCTGAACACTGCGGGAGCGGCAGCGTTGCTCAACGTCAGCGAAGGCGAGATCCGCTCGCTGGTCGCTTCGCACGATCTGCCCGCCTACGCGGTCGGCAACGGCTGGAAATTCTCCCGCCGCGCCTTGCTCGACTGGTTTCACCAACGCGCTCAGAAAAACCTCAAGGAGGCAGTTTAACATGAATGTTCTGCGTCAGAAAAAGGCCAACACATCTGTTCGCCGCCCTCCGGGCTTCGGTGGGCGCTGAACATGGCGGCCCAGGCAACCGAGCCAGAGGCGGAGGTGCGGGTCTTCGCCCTGAACCAGACCATCACCGATCAGCAGATGCCGCAGGAAGCCGCGCGCCTGGTGGCGGTCTTCCGCGAGCCAGGCGAGAAGATTTTTCTCCAGACCCTCCCCGACGGCCCTGACGAGCTGTACTTCAGGTCTGCCTGGACGGACCAGAGCGGCCAGCGCAGGGAAACGCAGAAATACAGGCTGGCCACGGCGGACGGCGGCCACCTCGAGGACTGCACGGCCAGGGGCGGAAGCTTCACGCTGGCGCAAATCGAAGCCGGACAGTACCTGCGCGCCAACCACGCCCGCCTGGGCGTGGCCTGGGTGGTCAACGTCCTCTCGGCGGAAGCCACGCGGCGACAGAGTGACCAGGTGTCCCGCGTGGCCGCCGTATACATCGATCTGGACGGCAAGCCCCTACCGCCCACGTTTCCACACCAGCCCACGGCCATCGTGGAAACCAGTCCTGGGCGTTTCCACGTGTACTGGAAGGTCACCGATCTGCCCCTCGAGGAATTCAGAACCGTCCAAAAATTCCTGGCCACCCTGTACGGCGCGGACACCTCGGTGTGCGATCTGCCGCGCACCATGCGCTTACCAGGCTACGTCCACGGCAAAAACGAGCCGGGATTCCTGACCCGGACTGTGGAACTGCATGCAGACGTGCAGCACAGCCGGGCCGAGTTGCTCGTCGGCTGGCCGGAGTTGCAAGACGCTCTGAATGCAGCGAAAGCGGACCGTGAGCAGCAACTCAAAGCCACCAGGCGGCGGCGCGCTGACATCCAAAAGCGGCAAAACGAGATCGAGGCAGGCACCCTCGTAGGATCTAACCCCGCCTGCGTCAAATACGTTCAGGTCCTGCTTGACGGCTGCTGCGCCGATCTGCTGGCGGCCCCCCTGGGCAAGAGGAACAGCACCTTGAATGCTGTCGCCTACAGGGCAGGAAGGGCCATCGGCACTGGATTTCTGGATGAGGCGGAAGTGCGCGCCTCCCTGAGCGCGGTGGCCGCACAGATCGGGCTGGGCAAGGCTGAAACGTCGGTGACCCTGGACAGCGGCCTGCAAGCGGGCAAGGCCGATCCGCTGGACCTGAGCGCAGTCGGCTCACGCGCCAGGAAGGCGAGCAAAAAAACCACGGTGACCATCAACGTGACCGCCGTGGAGGGTCTGCCAGCAGCTGAAGACCTCCCCGATCCACAGGGCGAAAACGACACCTACAGCGCCGGGCAGTTGCTTGACCTGCTGGGAGTCCGGGTCAGGTGGAATGTGGTTGCCATCGACCGTGACCTGGCACACTCCCGCAGGCTGTGCGATCACGCTGGCAATGACCTGGCCTTCGTTCCCGACCTGGGCGGCTACCTGGCCTGGAACGGAAAACAGTGGCTCGGCGGCGGCAAGTCTGGCCCGGGCCGGCTGGAGGCGCGCCAGCGCGTTCAGGAACTGGGAAAGGCCATGGAATGGGAAACAGACCGCCTGCTGAACCTGTACAGCGTGCTGGACACGGCCACCAGGCGGCTGAGCAGCTCACTGGACGCCGACCCGCGCAAGGTGACAGCCATAGCACGCCGCGCCGCCGCCATGCTCAAGGCGTACCACACGCTCCACCGCGTTGCTCGCAGCACGGAAGATGATAAGAAACAGCAGGCCATCCTCAGCAGCGCAGAGACCATGTACAAAAAACCTTTGGAGGCTTTCCAGCCGCGCCCGTGGGTGATCGGGTTTCAGAACGGCACCTGGACCAACGGCACGTTCCGCGAAGCACGGCGTGAAGACCATCTGCTCCAGCTGGCCCAGGTGGAGTACGACAGTGACGCAGATCAAGGCGACTGGGCCGCCGTGCTGGGGCGGATGACCGGCGGAAACGCCGACCTGGCCCTCACGCTCCAGGACGTGGCCGGCTACGCACTGAGCGGCGCGTCCTCGCTGCGTCTGCTGTTGTGGATGTCCGGCAAGCCAGGCACCGGAAAAAGCACCTTCAGCGAACTGCTGTCCACAGTGCTGGGTGACATGGCCACCACGGTGGACCCCAGCCACCTCGCCGGGGACTCCTCACGCGAGCGACTGGGCGCGGCCATCTGGGCGAAGCGCGTGGTCCTGTGTGCGGAAGCGGGCAACGCCCGCCTGGACGCTGAGCTGTTGAAGACCCTGAGCGGGGCCGACCGACTGCCTGGCCGACTGCTGTACAACGAGGCATTCACCTTCACCCCCACACATGTCCTGATGATGGTGGCCAACGATCCCCCACGCGTGGAGGCGTACGACGACGCCCTGAAAGACCGGGTGCTGGCGCTGCCATTCACCCATCGGCTGGACAAGGGGGACCTTCTCCTGAACGGACGGCCGATCGAGGCGCTGCGGCGGGATCCGAACAGCGCCCTGGTTCGCGGTTTCACCGCGTGGGCCGTCGAAGGGCTGACCCGGCTCCATCAGGTTGGTGCCCGGGACATTCACCGCGCCGCCGTCTGTAAGGAAGCCACGCAGAAATTCTGGCACTCGGTCGATGAACTGCACGGATTCTGGCTGAGCCTGGACCACGCGGCACTCCTGCGGGGCATGGGGATCAGCGACCTGAAGGGTTGCTATCAAGAGTGGTGCAACGCCATGGGCACCACGCCGCTGGGAGGACAGAAATTCAACCGGGCGTGCGAGTCGGTGGGACTGAAGTCCGGCAGTGACGGCAAACAGCGCCGCTGGCGACTGGACAGGCCGGCCAAATTTCCTGAGAAGGCGGACCAGCAGAGCGGGGACGAACTGACAGGTTTGACAGCTTCAAACGGTTTTTCCCAAAGCTCTCCTGATCCCTTCTCTTCTGAAAGAGAACAAGAAAGGCTTTCGGAAAACAGCCCCGAAGTTGTCAAACCTGTCAGCGCCCCACCGTCCGGCTGGACCGGAGACGACTTGTGACGCTGGTGGGCCTGTCGGCCAGGCTGCGCCAGCATGGCGTTTCCCTGACGCTGACCCCGGAAGGAAAACTCCGGCCCACGGCACGACAAGCACCGCCTGAAGAACTCTTGCAAGCGGTCCGTGACCACAGGGACCCACTGGTCCGCCGTCTGGCGCGCGGTCAGCGGCCCGATGGACGGCTCGATGTGGCCACCTTGAGCGCGGCGCCGGGACGCTGCGTCACCTGTCGCCGCTGGACCGGTCCGGACGCGTTCGGCGATGGTCTGTGTCCTCTTGGCCGGCACGCCCATGGGTGGCTGGACGGCGATCCGGACGCGCCCGTGATCACGGCGGCGCTTCACGTCTGCGCGGCACATCAAGGAAATGGCTGGCAGGTCCGGCGGACCGCTGATTCCCCTGGCGAAACAGCCCCATGAGAAAACGCCCGGTCCACAGGAACAAACAACGCACCGCCTGAGGTCTGCGTGGTGCGCGCAGCGCCCAACGGCCAGCAGGGCTTCCAGACTGCGCCCTTTTTCAGACTCAGCCGCGCCGGATCTCGGCGTCAGTCTGCCTCCTCACGGGGCCTGAACGCCAGGAGGCTGCGGCGCACCCACCGGCCGATGTCATCACGGCCATCTGGGGAGCAGTCCTTCAGGAATTCGTTTCCTGGAGCGCCGACACGCTTGAGAAAGCCAGCCGTTAATCCAGCATTTTACTTTTGTGCAGGCGGCGCTCCTCCTGAACCCTCTGACCGCTCTTGACCAGCGGAAACGGATTCAGGGCCATTTCATAATCTCTGTCCTCGTCGGGCCTCCACTCGATCGTCTCTACAGGAACACCGATAAAGGTCGCCAGCCGGATGGCCGACGTGACCGGAGGAACCACCCGGCGCGCACGCCACCGAGACACCGTCACCGTGGTGGTGTCGAGGGCGGCGGCAACCTGTCCGTTGCTCAGGTCGGCGTCGTCCAGCAGTTGGGCAAGTGGGGGACGTTCCAGAGGGAGGTTCGTTTCACCGCCGCCCAGCAGGTCCGGGGTCAGTCTATGGGTCCACAACACGGTCTGCCCGCTGACCACCACCCGTCCTGCCAGCAACTGCACGGACATCGTCTTCAGATGTTCCGCCCCTTGATCCGGCAGCAGACGCCCGAGTTGCTCCTCCATAACGATGGGCGAAACAACAGCGGTGCCGACAAATTCTGGCGTCGCAAAGTTCAGAACAAACCGATCATGGGGATTCACGTCTGGACAGTAGCACCGGCCCTCCCGATCAGCGCACCGAACGTGCCGGGCATGGAGAGTCAGAATCAGGACGCTCGCGCCAGACCGTATCTTGACGCCCTGACCGCCTGCCCGTCCTGAAGTTGCCACCCGTTCCACTACATATGCGGCTGTCTCTACCAGGTCTGCTGCACATGGCGCGGCACGGACCTGGGCGAAGCGGACGCACCGACGCGGCCGTGGCACGGATCGGCAGCCCCACTGCCGCCTTCAGCCGGGACCAGGCAGCGCGCCCGCTGACGTTAAAGTACCCGCCTGATCAGCGTCTCACCCAGGGTGTCCTGCCCTGCGCCCGGTTGCTTCTGAGAATGCCCTGCGAGGTGCCCCCGAAGGACGGACGGGGAGTCGGAAGTGGCGCTGGCTGTCGTCTTGCGAGCCGCTGAAGGCGGGAGTCAGGTGACCTTCAGAAAAACGGCCAGCACGCCCAACCGGTGCCGCCTCCATTCGTACGAAAAATGGCGGCTGGAGGCACCAGCCGTCAAGCTGCCTTTCATCTTTGCCATAATCTCAGGACCCTATGGTCCCCTGCGCCTGCCCCCCCTCCCCTGACTCGAGGCGTTCTTGAATATCTTCGAGTTTCGCCAGGACGTCATCCGTCAGTATCAGAGCTATGTTTCGTCGTTCGTCCACATCCAGGACGCGGACATCCGCGCCTACGTCGAGGGTGAATTTGCCCGGGGGACGTTCTGGCCTGATCCACTCGTTCAACTGAACCCCAATTTCATGCCGGGCGGCAGCGTGACGGAACTGGTGGGTGGGGGACACCTGCACCCCCAGTGCGCCGACATCTTTGCGTCCGAGCGTCAGGGACAACGGGCGCCGCTGAACCTGCACCGGCATCAGCGCGACGCCGTCCTGCTGGCCAACCAGGGTCAGTCCTACGTGGTGACCACCGGAACGGGATCAGGCAAATCGCTGACCTACATGATTCCGATCGTGGATCACGTGCTGCGCCGGGGTTCCGGCCAGGGGATTCAGGCCATCGTCGTCTACCCCATGAACGCCCTGGCCAACAGCCAGCGCGAGGAGCTGACCAAGTTCCTGGGCACCGATGGACCCGTCACGTTCGCGCGCTACACCGGGCAGGAAACGCGCGATGAAAAGGCAGCGATCATCGCCCGGCCACCCGACATCCTGCTGACGAACTACATGATGCTGGAGCTGATCCTGACGCGTCAGAACGAGGCGCAGCTGGTCAGCAGCGCGCGCGGGGTGAAGTTCATCGTCTTCGACGAGTTGCACACCTACCGTGGCCGTCAGGGAGCGGACGTGGCCCTGCTGATCCGCCGGCTCAGGGAGCGCCTGGACGCGCCTGAAGCCATCTGCGTGGGCACCAGTGCCACGATGTCGTCCAGCCCCACCTACGCCGAGCGGCAGCGGGCCGTGGCCGGCGTGGCGTCCCGGGTGTTTGGTGTGCCCCTGAGCCCCGAGCAGGTGATCGGGGAAACCCTGGAGCGCGTCACGGTGGGTGAGGTGACGCCGGCCGCCCTGCGCTCGGCGATCAGTGCGCCGGCGCCCGGAACATTTGCGGCGTTGATCGGTGATCCCCTGGTCGTCTGGCTGGAAAACCGGGTGGGGCTCCGCTGGGACGAGCCGTCAGGCCGCTATGAGCGCCAGCCCCCGCAGGCCGTGGCAGGCGAGGCAGGGCTGGCCGCGCGGCTCGCTGCCGAAACCGGTCTGGAGCGCGCGCTGTGCCTGGACGCCCTTCAGGAACGGTTGCTGCGCGGCAACGCCCTGACGCATCCAGACACGGGGCGTCCCGTGTTCGCCTTCCGGCTGCATCAGTTCATCAGCAAGGCCTCAGCCGTGTACGCCCCGCTGGCTCTGTCTGCCGAGCGGCGGGATCACCTGACGTTGCGGGGACAGGTGTACGTTCCAGGCACAGAGCGTCAGCAGCGCCTGTATCCGCTGGAGTTTTGCCGCAACTGCGGTCAGGAATATTACTCGGTGCGCAGGACCGATCAGGGGGGCCAGGAGGTCTTTCTCGCCCGTGGCGGCGAGGTCCGGGAAGAGAGCGCCCCACAGGACGGCTACCTGTTCGTGGGCAGCCCGCCGTGGCCGCTGGACGAGGAGGAGCAGCTCAGGCGTCTGCCCGACTTCTGGCTGGAAGAACGGGGCGGCGCGCTGCGGGTCAAGAGCAGCTACAAAAAAGACCTGCCCAGGCCCGTACGGGTCAGCGGGCTGGGTGAAACGCTCCACAGCGGGGCCGGACTGCCGGCGGCGTTCGTAGAGGCGAACTTCAAGTTCTGCCTGTGCTGTGGCGTGAGTTACGTGGGCCGCACCGGCAAGCTGACCAAGCTGGCCAGCCTTTCGAGCGAGGGCCGCAGCACGGCCACCACCCTGCTGAGCATGGCCACCGTGCAGGGCCTGCGCACGTCGGACCTGCCGCCCACAGCCCGGAAGGTCTTGTCCTTCACCGACAACCGGCAGGACGCTTCCCTTCAGGCCGGTCACTTCAACGACTTCGTGTTTGTGGCGGCCCTGCGTGCTGGACTGGCCCGGGCGCTTCAGGGAGGCCCGCTGACCCACGAGACGGTCGCCGAGCGGGTGCTGGAGGCCATGGAGCTGGACTTCGCGTCCTACGCTGCGGATCCGGCTGTGCGCTTCGGGGAGCGCAAACGCACCCTCAAGACGGCGCGGGACCTGATCGGGTACGCGCTGTACACCGATCTGGCCGAGGGCAAACGGCTGACCCTGCCCAATCTCGAGGGCGTTGACCTGGTGCGCTTCGAGTATCCAGACCTGCAGGACGTCTGCGAGGCCCACGACCTGTGGGAGGGTGCCCATCCGGCGCTGTCGGTGGTCCGCAGTGGGACAGTGGAAATCCGCCAGAAGGTGGCGCGGGCGCTGCTGGACTGGATGCGCCAGAATCTGGCCGTCAAGGTGCCCTATCTGGACGCCGATTACCTGGACGCCGCCGTGCTGAGCATGGGCCTGATCCGCGACGACAGTCCGCTGTACCTCCAGGCGGATGAAGCGAGGAAGCTGACGCTCGGCGCCCCGGTCATTCTGGGGACCAGGTCACCCGGGTTCCGCGACTCCCAGGGGGCCCCGCTGTACCTGAGTGCCATGGGCGCAGTCGGCAAGTTTCTGATGCGGCCGGACACCCTGCAGTGGTCTCAAAAAATGACCCGCGTGGATGCGGACAAAATCCTGGCCGACCTGATGGGCGCCCTGTCGGAGTTCATCGAGAAAGAAGACGGCGCGTTCCAGTTAAAAGGCACGGCCTTTACCTGGAATGCGGGTCCCGGGACCCAGGCCTACCTGGACTCCCTGCGGATCGTGCGTCCGGCAGAAAGTCCGCCGCCCAGGGTCAACTCTTTTTTCCTGAACCTCTACCGGCAACCCGCCGCCCACTTCCATCACCTGCACGGCGAGGAACACACCGCGCAGATTCGCGCCGACGAGCGGGAGCGGCGTGAGCGGGCCTTTCGCGCAGGTGAGTTGCCCGCCCTGTTCTGCTCGCCGACGATGGAACTGGGGGTGGACATCAGCGACCTGAACGTGGTGCACATGCGCAACGTGCCGCCCACCCCCGCCAATTACGCGCAGCGGTCCGGGCGCGCCGGGCGCAGCGGTCAGCCGGCGCTGGTCATGACCTACGCCACCACCGGGAACAACCACGACCAGTACTTCTTCCGCAGGCCGCAGCTGATGGTGGGGGGAAACGTGTCGACCCCGCGCATCGAGCTGGGCAACGAGGCGCTGGTGCGCTCACACGTCCACGCCATCTGGCTGGCGGAAACGGGACAGCCCCTGCCGCCCTCGCTGGCCGAACTGCTGGACGTGGCGGGGGAGCAGCCCAGCCTGACGCTGCTCAGTGACTACTCTGCGCCATTCGAGGACGACGGGGTGCAGCGGCGTGCCCTGGGCCGCGCGCAGGCCCTGCTTGACGCTCTGGGCGTGGACCTGACGCAGACCACCTGGTTTAGTCCGGAGTGGCTGGCGCTCACCCTGCGGCAGGCTCCACATGAATTTGACCGGGCCTGTGACCGCTGGCGTGACCTGTACCGCAGCGCCCTGTCACAACTCAACCTGAACAACGCGGTTCTGGCAGACGCCAGCAAGCACCAACTCCAGGAGAAAGCGCGGCGGCTGCACGCCGAGGCGAACACGCAGCTGGGCCTGTTGCGCAGCCCGGAAGGGGAGCTGTCGGACTTCTACACCTACCGGTACCTGGCCTCCGAGGGCTTCCTGCCAGGCTACAACTTCGCGCGTCTGCCCCTCTCAGCGTTTATCCCGGGGCGGCGAACAGCGAAGAACAAAGCGGACAGTTACCTGTCCAGACCGCGTTTCCTGGCGCTGAGTGAGTTCGGGCCGAACGCCATCGTGTACCACAACGGCGCGAAGTACGAGGCGCACAAGGTGATCGTTCCAGCGCGCGGCGAGACGAGCGAGCTGCCGGTCGTAAGCGCCCAGCGCTGCGAGCAGTGCGGCTACCTGCACCACGGCAGCGAGCAGGGCGCGCGGGACGTCTGTGAGCAGTGCGGCGCGCGGCTGGCCCCGGCCCAGCCCAACCTGTTCCGCATGACGTCGGTGGCCACCCGGCGCCGCGAGCGCATCGGCAGCGACGAGGAAGAACGCCAGCGCATCGGCTTCGAGGTCAGGAGCGGCCTGCGCTTCGCCTCGCGCGGGGGGGTCACGGACCGGATCGAGGCCACCGCCGCCACCGGGACAGACCCACTGCTGGCCCTCACCTACGGGGACGGCGCCACCCTCTGGCGCATCAATTACGGCTGGCGCAACCGCAGCAACAAGAACGAACTGGGCTTCCTGTTCGATCCGGAAACGTCAGAGTGGTTGAATGCCAAAGCGCTCGAACGCAAACAGCGCGCGGCCAGTGGCCGTGACCTGCACGTCCAGCGCGTGATCCCCTACGTGGAAGACACCCGCAACGTGCTGATGATCGAGCCGTCCCAGCCCCTGGACCACAGCGGCATGGCCACGCTAATGAGCGCCCTGAAAAACGCCGTCCAACTCGCCTACCAGCTCGAGGACAGCGAACTGGCGGCCGAACTCCTGCCGGACAGCAAAAACCCCCGGCAGATCCTGCTGTTCGAGGCCTCGGAAGGGGGGGCAGGGGTGCTGCAGGACCTGGTGTTCCGCGCGGGAGCCCTGGCTCAGGTGGCGGGCGAAGCCCTGACCCTGCTGCACTTTGATCCGGTAGGCGGTATGGACCTTGAAAACGCCCCGCACGCCCGCGAGCGCTGCGTGGCGGCCTGTTACGACTGCCTGATGACCTACGGCAACCAGAACTTCCACGAACTGCTCGACCGCTTCAAGGTGCGTGACCTGCTGCTCGCGCTGACGGCGGGCCAGGTGGTGGCCCAGGCAGAGGCCGGCGCCGATCATCTCGGCGGCCTGTCCGGGCAGTGCGGCCACGACCTGGCCCGCGAGTGGCTGATCCACCTGCGGGATCAGGACCTGCGCCTGCCGTCACACGCCCGCCAGCACCTGGCAGACCTCCAGGCATGCCCAGACTTCACGTACGAGGCGCACGCAGCCATGGTCTTCGTCGACGCACCGGACGCAGACGGACCGGGCCGGGACGCGCAGGCCCGTGAGAACCTGGACCTGGCCGGCTACACCGTCATCACATTCACGCCTGACCGCGCGCAGTGGCCTGAACTGCTGCGCCGGTACGCGTTCATCTTCGGGGAAGGGTAAACAATGGCTTTTGATATCGGTTCGATGGTTAAGGTGCGCGGACGGGACTGGGTGGTGTTGCCGGACAGCACACCCGACTTTTTGCTGCTCAAGCCGCTTGGGGGCAGTGACGCTGAGGTCACCGGCGTCTTCGCCGGCGCCGGCGGTGAGGACGTGACGTCCGCGTCGTTTGCCCCGCCCAGTCCCACGGCCTTCGGTACGGCCAGCGGCGCGAAACTGCTGGTCAACGCCGCGAAGCTCGCCATCCGCAGTGGGGCCGGGCCGTTCCGCTCGCTGGGCCGCCTGGGGGTGGAGCCGCGCCCGTACCAGCTCGTGCCGCTGCTGATGGCGCTGCGCCAGAACCCGGTCCGGCTGCTGATCGCCGACGACGTGGGCGTGGGCAAAACCGTGGAGGCGGGCCTGATCGCCCGTGAACTGCTGGACCGCGGGGAGATCACGCGGCTGGCCGTGCTGTGTCCGCCGCACCTGGCCGAGCAGTGGGTGGAAGAACTGCGCTCCAAGTTCGGCATCGACGCGGTGGCCGTCCTGCCAGGCACCGCGCGCCGGCTGGAGCGGGACTGCAACCCCGGACAGAGCGTGTTTGAGCGGTACCGCTCCGTGGTGGTGAGCCTGGACCTCGTCAAGAGTGACCGCTGGCGACAGGACTTCCTGACGAACGCCCCGGAGTTCGTGATCGTCGACGAGGCGCACGCCAGCGCGGAAGGCGAGGGCCTGGGGGCCAAACGCCACCAGCGCTACCGCCTGCTCGAGGACCTGGCCAGGGATCAGGAGCGCCATCTGCTGCTGGTCACGGCCACCCCGCACAGCGGCAAGGAGGACGCCTTCCGCAGCCTGCTGAAACTGCTCAACCCGGACTTTGCCGGCCTGCCGCTGGACCTGAGCGGCACCCAGAACGAGTACGCACGCATCACGCTAGCCCGCCACCTGATCCAGCGCGGCCGCAAGGACATCCAGGACTACCTGCGGGAGGACACCCCCTTTCCCCGGCGGCATGAGGGCGAGCTGAAGTACACGCTGCACCCCGAGTACGCCGAGCTGTTTGACGACGTGCTGGCCTACGCCCGCGAGAGTGTCCAGGTGCCCGGGGAGGTGGCCGGCCGCACCCGCATCCGCTGGTGGGCCGCACTGGGGCTGCTGCGCGCGCTGGCCAGCAGCCCGCAGGCCGCCGCCGCCACCCTGCGCGAGCGCGCGCTGACAGCGGACGAAACCGACGCCGCCGTGATCGAGGGCCTGGGGCGCGAACTGGTGTTCGATCCAGACCCCGAGGAACGCGAGGCGATCGACGTGACCCCCGGCGCGCAGGTGGACGCGCCGGACAGCGCCGCCACCCGCAGACTCCTGGCGCTCGCCGAGCGGGCCGACGCCCTGGCGGGCCAGAAGGACCGCAAACTGACCCTGCTGACCGCCCAGGTCCGGGAACTCGTCAAGGCCGGGTTCGCGCCGATCGTGTTCTGCCGCTTCATCGCCACGGCCGACGCGGTGGCCGCACATCTGGGGGCCACCCTGAAGAACGTGGAGGTGGCGTCTGTGACGGGCCGCCTGACCCCGGCCGAGCGGGTGGAGAAAATCAACGAGCTGGCGCAGGCGGAGGCGCGCGTGCTGGTTGCCACCGACTGCCTGTCCGAAGGGATCAACCTGCAGCAGACGTTCAGCGCGGTGATCCACTACGACCTGCCCTGGAACCCCACCCGCCTGGACCAGCGCGAGGGCCGCGTCGACCGCTACGGACAGCCGGCCCCCGAAGTGCGCGTCCTGACCATCTACGGCGAGGACAACCGCATCGACACGCTGATCCTGGACGTGCTGGTCCGCAAGCACCGCCTGATCCGCGCCACCCTGGGCACCAGCATCCCCGCGCCAGACGAGGCCGAGAGTCTGCTGGACGTGCTGCTGAGCCGTGTGCTGAACGTGGACTGCAAGGCGGTCCAGCCGGCGCTGTTCGATCCCAGCGAGTTCCCGGACGTGCAGGCCTTTGACCTGAAGTGGCGGGACGCCGCCGAGGGCGAGCGGCGCTCGCGCAGCCGCTTCGCGCAGAACGCCATCCGACCTGATGAGGTGGCCACGGAGCTGGTCGCCATACGTGCCGCTCTGGGTGACACGGAGACAGCCCACAACTTCGTGCTGGACGCCTTGCAAGGAGCAGGGGTAATCGTCACGCCCAGCCTGGACGGCACCTACCGCGCCGATCCGGGGCAGGTGGACGTGCGCCCCGAGTTCCGGGACTTCCTGAAGGCCGCCCCCACGTTCCGCTTTGGCGGCGCGGCAGAGCGCCACGTCACCGCCCTCGCCCGCAACCATCCCCTGGTGGAGCAGCTCGCCAGCACGGTCCTGGGCCAGGCGCTCGACGATCCGGAACACGCCATGGCCCGGCGCGTCGGCGTGATCCGCACCAGCGGCGTCAGCACTGTGACCACCCTGCTGCTGCTGCGCCACCGCTTTCACCTGACGGGGCGCAGGAATAAGGACCGGCGCAAATGGCAGACCCTGGCCGAGGAACTGGACACCCTGGCCTACCGGGGCCGCGCGGACGCCGCCGACTGGCTGGACGCCCCGGACGTCACGCGCCTGCTGGACCTGCCGCCCGAAGGCAACCTCGATCCCGTGCAGAAAGAAGAGCGGCTGACCCGCGCACTCACGGAGCTGGAAGGCATGCAGGACGCGCTGCTGGAACGCGCCCGTGAGCGCGCAGAGGCGCTGCTGGCGGCGCATGAACGCGTCCGCGGGGCCACCCGTCGCGTGGGAGTTGTGAGCTCGGGGGTGGCGTACTCGGTTGAGCCCCCGGGGCCGCCCGATCTGCTGGGCGTGTACGTGTTTGTGCCCGCACCCCGCCCTGGAGGCAGCGCGTGACCCCCACCCAACTGACCAACGTCCGCGTGCATGGCCTGGGCCTCACCGACGACTTTCTGCTCAACCTGAGTGACCGGGCCCAGACCGCCAAAGTGGACGGGGCCACACCTGCGAGCTATGACCTGCCGCCAAAAGTGGCGCTGGAGGAGGCGGTCCTGGAGGCCTGGGACGACGCCCGCAAGGCCTGGGCGCGTTACCAGCAACACCACACCGACGCCTGGTCCGGCTGGGTCCGTCCCCTCCTGAAAGCCCTGGACTATGCCTTTCCAGGCGGCGGCGCGGTGGGGGGCCGGTACGCCGTGAGCCGCCTGAGCGAGACGGGCGACGTGCCGCTGCACTACGCCCCGCCTGTGGTGGACGCAGCCGGCCACGCGCAGCCGGCTGACCTGGACCGCGTCACCCTTCACGGAACGCTGCGCGCCAGCCCGCACGGCGTCATGCAGGGCTACCTGAACGCCACCCCGGAACACCTGTGGGGCCTGGTGACCAACGGCGAGGTGCTGCGCGTCCTGCGCGACAACGCCCAGGTCACGCGGCCCGCCTACGCCGAGTTCAACATCGGCGAGATGCTGCGCGCCGAGGACGCCCGCGCCTTCCGGGTGCTGTGGTTGCTGCTGCACCGCTCGCGCCTGAAAGGAGGTAAGGACAGCGTCCTGGAAACGTGGAACGCGGCGGCCAGCAGTGAGGGGATCAAGGCCCGCGACAGCCTGCGCGACGGCGTGAAGCGGGCCATCGAGCACCTGGCCACCGGCTACCTGAAGGGAAACCCGGCGCTGTACGAGCGGGTCAGGAGCGGGGAATTAACGCCCACCACGCTGTACCGCGCGTGCCTGAACATGGTCTATCAACTGGTGTTCCTGTTCGTCACCGAGGACCGCGACCTGCTGTTCGCCCGCGACGATCAGGGGGACTACGTGTCCGACGCCACCACCCGCGAGCGCGCCAACTATTACCTCACCCGCGCCATGCGCTCCAAAGCCGCTGACCTGAGGGGCAACCCGCTGCACACCGATGCCCACGCGGGCTGGGAACGTCTGCTGGCCCATGTCCGCACGGGCTTTCCGCTTCTGGGTCTGCCTGCCCTGGGCAGTCACCTGTTCCAGCCGAACGACCTGCTCGGGCAACAACTCGACAACCGCAGTTTCTATGAAGCCCTGCGCGCGCTGAGCGAGATCACCGTGGACGGCGCGCGGCGTCCCGTGAACTACGCGGGCCTGGACAGCGAGGAACTGGGCAGCATCTACGAAAGTCTGCTGGAACTCGTGCCCCGCATCCAGCCCGGCCCCCGGTTCGAGTTGCAGACCCTGGCGGGCAACGAGCGCAAGACCACCGGCAGCTACTACACCCCCACGTCGCTGATCAACCTGCTGCTCGACAGTGCGCTGGACCCTGTCATCGACGACGCGGTCAACGGGAAGACCAGGGACGACGCCATCGCGGCGCTGAAGAACCTGAAGGTCATTGACCCGGCGTGTGGCAGCGGGCATTTCCTCATTGCCGCCGCCCGGCGTATCGGTGTGAAGCTCGCGGAACTGGACGAGGAGACGGCGCAGCCCAGCCCAGCCGCACAGCGCCGCGCCACCCGCGCGGTCATCGCCCACTGCATTTACGGCGCGGACATCAACCCTATGGCCGTGGAACTGGCGAAGGTGGCGCTGTGGCTGGAAAGTCAGGACGCGGGCAAGCCGTTGGCCTTTCTAGACCACCGCCTGCGTGTGGGCAATAGCCTCTTGGGAAGTACGCCGGAGCTGATGAACGCCGAGGACGAGATTCCTGAGAAAGTCACCAAAAAAAGTAGGGAGGCGGCCCAGACCGCCAGCACCTTGCATCTGCCGGACGATGCTTTTGTGGTGCTGGAAGGTGACGATAGGCCAACCGTCGCCGCGCTGAAAAAAGGCAACAAGGCCGAACGTGAACAGGCTGTTCGTAACACACTGGGGGCGTCAAGCCTATTCAACATGACGGAAGATCTCGCGCCCATCACTGCGATGGTCAGGGCGCTCGATAAGATCGAACCTGAAAACCTGAACAACGTACAGGCGCAGGAAAGCACCTGGAACGCCATCCAGCAGAGCAGGCAGCTTCAGGTTAAGAAACTTTTGGCCGATGCGTGGTGCGCCGCCTTTGTGCTGCCGAAAACTCCCGGTATGCCGTCCATCACCACCGCCACCCTCAACGCTATTAAAGCCAATCCCGACGCCGAAAATCTGAAATCCGTGCGCGAAGCCCTGCGTAGCGCTGCCGAGCAGTACCGCTTCCTGCACCCACACATCGAATTTCCTGATGTGTTCGGAGATGAGCGGAAAGGTGGCTTTGACTGCGTGCTGGGCAATCCACCGTGGGAGCGGCTGAAGTTGCAGGAAAAGGAATGGTTTGCCCAGCGCGTTCCCGCCATTGCCGAGGCCCCCAACGCCGCTGCCCGCACCCGCATGATTACCGAGTTGAAGGCCACCCACCCGAAGATTCACGCCGACTTTCAGGCCGATTTGAGGCAGGCCGAGGGCGAGAGCCACTTTATTCGCGGCAGTGGGCGCTACCCGCTGACCGGGCGCGGCGACGTGAACACCTACGCCATTTTTAGCGAACTGGGCCGCGACAGCCTGAACCCCGGCGGACGCATGGGCATCATCGTGCCGACGGGCATCGCCACTGACGACACCACCAAATTCTTCTTCCAGAGCTTGATGGACAACCAGACGCTACACAGCTTGCATGATTTCCAGAGCGGCGGCGGACTTTTTAACGAAATCGGTCACGCTCGCTTCAAGTTCTGTGTGTTGACGGCGAGCGGCGGCGACGTTTTGAAGACGGCGCAATTCAGCTTTTTCTCTCGCTCCGTGGCAGAGAGTTTGGAACCTGGAAGGCGCTTTACGATTTCTCCCAACGAAATTGCCCTAATGAATCCCAACACCCGCACCGCACCGATTTTCCGCAGTGCCAGAGATGCAAGCATCACCAAGAGCATCTATCAACGCGTGCCAGTACTGATCAACGAGGAAACGGGGCAGAATCCATGGGGCATCAAGTTTATGGCGATGTTTCATATGTCTGCTGATTCCGGTCTATTTCGCACCGCCTCGCAACTGGAAGCCGAGGGCTGGACGCTAGACGGCAACCACTACACGCTTGAGCAAGAGCAGATGCTCCCGCTGTACGAGGCCAAGCTGATGCACCAGTTTGACCACCGCTTCGCCACCTATACGCCCGAAGGCGACACGAGGGATATGACGGGCGAAGAGAAAGAAAACCCGGACTGTCTGCCGCAAGCACAGTATTGGATGGCGAATAAAAAAGTTGAAGATAGGCTGATTCAGAAAGACAAAGATGGAAATATTTCTTGGGAATGGAAACGGAGCTGGCTTATGGGATTTCGGGATATTTGCCGGAGTACCGATGAGCGGACTTTCATTTTCTCACTCACACCGCGAACTGCTGTTGCCCACAAGATGCCGCTGATGTTTTTGGATTCGTCCAGCAATCCTGATGCGTTGATCTCGTTATTTGGTTCTTTCATATTCGACTATGTGGTACGCCAAAAAGCGGGCGGCACCAGCATGACTTACCACTACATCAAGCAATTCCCCATCCTCCCACCCTCCGCCTTCACCCCCACCCGGCTGTCGTTCATTGCGCCGCGTGTGCTGGAGCTGACCTACACGGCGCATGACCTGTCAGGCTTCGCGGCAGACCTGGGGTATACGGACCAGCCCTTCACCTGGAACGATGAACGCCGTTTCTGGCTGCGGGCCGAACTGGACGCGCTGTATTTCATCCTGTACGGCATTGCGCGGGACGATGTGGCCTACATCATGGACACCTTTCCCATCGTGCGCCGCAAGGACGAGACCGCGCACGGCGGCGTGTACCGCACGAAGGAGGCGATTCTTTCCGTGTTTGACGAACTGGAACGGCTGGGGCTGGAGCGGCTGGGGAAATACAGCAGCAAGGTGCAAGGTGGGAATGTGGCTGGAGGGTGGACACCATGACGCATGAACCACCGGACTCCACCGGACCGACGTTTGAGCTGAGCACCAAAGGCGTCACGGCGCGGGCACAGCAACGGGGCAGCGAGTTCGTGGTCCTGGCAGGCAGTGCCGCGCGGGCGCAGGTGGCCAACAGCTATGAGCAGTACGTTTCCCCAGGCTACCGGGCGCACCGCGAGCGCCTCATCGCCGACGGTGAATTGCAAGCAGACGAGGCCACGGGGGAACTGCGCTTTGTTCGCGATACGGCATTCGGCGGCAGCACCGAGGCGGGATGCGTGGTGGCCGGGCGGATGGCCAACGGCCTGCGCGACTGGTCCTTCCGCGCACCGGACGGATCAAAGACGACACATGGAGACTGGCTGGACGAGTTGGCCAGCACCAGCCAAACGCCGATCTTCACCCTGAAAACCGAGCACCTGATGGCCCGTGCCCAGATGCGGGAAGGAAAGCTCGTGGTCCTCGCCGGGAGTGAAGCAAAGACAGGGTTTTTCATGGACGCCGGGGACCGGGAACTCAAGGAAGAACTGCTGGCCCAGGGTGCCTTGACCGCGAAGCCGGACACCGAACTGCTGGAATTCACGGTCGATACGCCCTTCGAGTCCGCCAGCGCCGCGACGGGCGTGATCCTGATGCGCCCGCGCGGTGGAACCTCGGGCTGGGTGTTCACCGATGCCCAGGGCAACGAGATCGGGTACGGCAACTGGATGGGCATGCTGTCGCGGATTCCCCCGGAAGTCAGGCGTGCCCGTCTGGGTTTTGCCGACGCTATTGAGGAGACCGTCATGCCAGAAACACCCGGCCACCGTCAAGAGATCCTCGCTGAAGTGATCAGTGCCGCTGTTCCCCTGAACCAGATCCTCTACGGTCCGCCTGGCACGGGCAAAACGTTTCAGGTCGTGGAGCGGGCGCTGGCCATTCTGGACCCAGCGCTCCTGGCCGAACACCTGGAAGACCGCGCGATGCTGAAGACCCGCTATGACGAACTGGTTGTGGCGGAGGCGATCTCGTTCGTGACCTTTCACCAGTCGTTCGGCTACGAGGACTTCATCGAGGGCATCAAGCCCGTGATGCAGGGCGGACAGCTCAGTTACCGCCTGGAAGACGGCATCTTTCTCGAGTCGGTGCGGGCGGCAGGGGGCAAGCTGGCTTTGCCAGAGGGTGCGGAACAGCAGCGTGCTGAAGTGTTTGCACCGGCAACCGCTGGACCAGACGCCCAGGTCTGGCGGTTTTACGTTGACGGTGCCACCTCATTTAGTGCGGTGCGGAACCACTGTATAGAACACGGCAAGATGCGAATTGGAAGCTGGAATCAGCCGCCGAAGGATCTGGCCGATATCAGCAGTGAGGATCTGAATCCGTCCCAGACGCTGTTCCGGGATGGCGTCCGGGTCGGCGATGTGGTTCTGCTGGCGATGAATTCGGACACGATCGGTGCGGTGGGCATCGTGACGGGCGAGTACACCTTTGATCCCGGCCACGAGCCGATGTTCACCACGAACTACGCCCACGCCCGATCAGTCAAATGGCTGGCCACCGGCCTGAAGGTCAGCGCACAGGAGGTGACGGGCCGGCGGTTCGCGCCCCCCACCCTGCAACGGGTGGCCGGAGCCAGCGCCGGCGAGGTTCTGCAACGCCTCGGGGTCTCTCGCCCGGAACCCCAGGCCCAGCCCAGCACGGGCCCACGCCCCCACGTCCTGATCATCGACGAGATCAACCGGGGCAACGTGGCCAAGATTTTCGGTGAACTGATCACCCTGCTGGAATCAGAAAAGCGCGCAGGGCGCCCGGAAGCCCTCACCGCCAGACTGCCCCTGAGCCGCCGCGCCCTGAGCGTCCCAGACACGCTGTACGTGATCGGCACCATGAACACCGCCGACCGCAGCCTGACGCAACTGGACACCGCGCTGCGCCGCCGCTTCGTGTTTCACCCGGTCTGGCCGGAGCCACGCGTTCTGCCCATCCTTGAGATAGGCGCAGAGGAACTGGACCTCCGCAAATTCCTGTACGCCATCAATGACCGCATCGAGCGCCTGCTCAGCCGCGAGCAGGTGATCGGTCACGCCTACCTGATGGGCCTGCCGGGCACCCTCGCCGGTGTGGCGAGCGCGCTGCGGGAACGGATCCTGCCGCAACTCGAGGAGTACTTCTTCGACGACTGGTCCAAAATCCGCGAGGTGTTCGCCGATCAGCACAAAGAAACCCACCTGCAGTTCGTCCAGCAGGACACCGTGAATGGTGAAGTGCGCTACCGCGTCAACGCGGCGGCCTTTGAACATCTGGCCGCCTTCACGGGGGTGTACAGCCTGATGAACGCCGACGCCTTTCCCTTCGAGGAATGACCATTCACCTGAGCGTCCGCGAGCACGACGTCCTGGTGCGCGGCGAGGTCAGCGCGCCGGGAGAGCGCAACGTGACCACGCTCGGCGCGCTGACCTTCGACGCTGTGGAAGCCCTGGTCCTCGCTCCAGACGGAGCGCTGGGGCCTGTAGCCACCCCCACCAGGCTGGGTCGCCGCAGCGCCCTGAAACTTTCGCAGTGGGTGGGCCTGATCCGGACACCAGACGGCACCACCATCGAGATCCTGCCCAAGACGCACGAGCGACCCGGCGCGCGGCAACAGGACCCTCAGGCGTCCTTGCAGGGCAGCCGCGCGCTGCTGATGCGCATGCTGGTGGCCACCGACGAGCGCTTCCGGACCGCGCCGCCCGCAGATCTGGACGCGGCCCGCATGCCCCTGTTCGAGGTCCTGCTGCGCTCGGTGCTTGACGGCATCAAGGTTGCGCTGCGGCGCGGCATTCCCCACACGTATGTCCCAGTCTCCGAAGAACGGTCCTCCTTGCGCGGGCGGCTGAACCTGCCCCGCCAGGTGCGTCAGCCCCCCCACCGCGCCCACCGCCTCAACGTCCTGTACGACGAGTTCCTGCCAGACCGTCCCGAAACGCGGCTCACGCGGTCCACCGTGGAGCGGGTGGCCCGGATGACGCGCATGCCGGCCACCCGGCGGCTGGCGCGGGAACTGCTGGCCGGACTGGAACAGGTGCCCCCCAGCCGGAACATCCGGCAGGATTTTGCGGCCTGGCGTCTGGAGCGGGGCCACGCCCACTTCATGGCCCTGGAGGGCCTGTGCCGGATGGTGCTGTACGAACTCAACCCGCTGGTGGGCGGCATGACCGCGCGGGCGCAGGCGGTGCTGTTCAACATGAACCAGGTCTACGAGGCCTACGTCGCCCATCTCCTGCGAACCCAGTATCCAGCGTGGCAGGTTCAGACGCAGGTCACGGACCGCGCCCTCGGGGAAGTGAACGGCAAACGCGCGTTTCCGCTGCGCCCCGATCTGCTGATCACTTGTCCGGATGGGCAGGTGATCGTCGCGGACACCAAATGGAAGCGCCTGAATCCGGACCGGGCCCCCACCTTCGAGGTCACCAACGCCGACGCCTATCAGATGCTGGCCTACAGCCACGTCTTCCACACACAGCGCGCGGAGGTGCGCCGGCCACTCTGGCTCATTTACCCACACCTCCCGGGGCTGCCCGCCGTTTCCCCTCCGATTTCTCTGGGAGAAGGACGCGTTCTCTCGCTGATTACTCTCGATCTGCTGGCCCCGGTGCCGGTTTTTCCTGAAGCGGGAGCGTAAATGCAGCCGCCCCGACCTCTTCCAAGGTTTCAGATATCCAGGACGCCTCCTCTACCGCCAGCTCATTTTTCGCCTCCACAGATTTTTGATGAGACAGAATTGGTGCATGGGAAACTTGTTCCAAACTCACACTCTTTGCGTCGCTCAGCTCATCACCCTGCTGACCCTGGGCTGGTTAGCGCTGCCTGAAAAGATCATCACCTGGCATCACCTGATGGGACAGGGTCCGTACGTGGCCGAAAACGAACTCTATTGCCCCGACACTGACAAATTCCTCAAGCGCAGCTCCGAAGGCAACCAGATCCGGCACCAGCTGACTGTCGTCGACCAAGCCAGAATGCATCTTCCTGAAGCGGCACTCGCCGGATTGTTTCAGACCCTGCAATCCATCCGCCACCATCGGCGCTCCTTGGAGCAGACGCGCTGGTCCAAGGAGCAGGCACGGGCGGTGGGTAAAATGCTGGATCTCGCGTCTGAAGTGGTGGTGGCCCTCGATGTGAAGCCTGATCCACTTTGGACCTGGTGGGATGCCGACGTGATCGACATCTCCGATGATGGAAAGCGGTGGCTGATTCAGCGGGTGACCGAGGACGCAATCTTCGGTGGACACTCAGCGCGCGCGCCAGGCGGTTACCTGTTTGGAGTGGATGATGGATCTTGGGTTCTGCGGGTTCCGGCCCGCATCAGGACGATGCGGCAGGCAAACGCAGCGCTGGCCCGGGCCCAGAGCACAGACACAGACGCGATTTTCAACTTCGCAAACAGGGCAAGCTGAATCTATGGAAGACGCGGAGGCCTGTGGTCCGCCAGCCTGTTCCCTTTCCTAACCGCCTGCCCTTAGGGTCTGGCCGCTCCCCCATCACGCATCAGCGGCCCAGTGCAGTGGGTGTCTCCCTGGAGTCCATCCCGCGCGGCAGTTCTCAGGCCAGGCTCCACATGTTCATGGGTGGTGTGGGCGTGAAGAACCACGCGGCCTACCCCGCCGCCTTGGCGGAGAACGCTGGCCCATGCCAACTGTTCGGGACCGCTGGTGATCCTGTTCACCCTGGGCGTCCCACATCCTGTTCCAGCAGATGCTCAAGAAGGTCCCGCAGACCGGGCGTTTGCCCCAGCGGCGCTGTGGCCCATGCCGGCAGGACATGAGCGCCTGGCAGATCTCACCTCTCTGCTCTTGACCAGGATCCTTGCGGCCATGGGTGGCACCCTCGTTGATGTCAACGGGCCGGAACTGTGACTGGGCCGAGTCTGCCTGCACACGCTGATCGAAGTGATCGGGGCCCTGCACATCACTACGGTGGCAAGTTCACCGCAAAGCTGGTTCTTCCACATGTTGCGGCGGACCCTTAGACCCATAGAGGGTAGTGGCAGTAAGGCAGATCAGCCACCCTGAACTCGGCGGCGCGGTCCGGTACTCCAAGAGACCCCTCATGGGCACAGCGGTGTGGGCAAGATGGGGCCGCCGCCATACGTTGCGCTTCCGCCGAGCAGGCCGCCAACGAACCAGGCCAGTTGGTCTAGCCCGTCCCCCGGCTGCGTAAGCAGCACACTGAGTTCCACCGGGTGCGCGGCGTGGGCGCCCGGACTCGAGGTGATGCCGCACGCGAGGTAGGTGGGGACGGTGGTGTCGTGAACCTGGTGTAGCCTGAGGCCCGGTCCATCCACTGCCAGCGGCGGCGCGTTGTGCTGGCGAAGGCGCACCAGTCGCACGCCAGCGCGTCCCCATGCCACCTGCAGGTCACGCTGGCCCAGTTGTTCGCAACTGATGTGTTCCGGGTTGATGCGGCAGTCCGCCAGCCACGGCCACAGCCGGACCGCGTGGGTGCTGTCGACAGTCACCAGCGGCGCGCGTCCCTCCTCTAGCTCACCCTGGACGGTCTGCTCGACGAAGCGCTGGAACCGCGCCTGGCCGGTACCCGCGTTCAGGGCCATCGGCTGAGTCCCCGCGAGCCGGTTCAAGGCCAGCGGCAGCGGTTCCCAGGGGCTGAACTCAGGCTGATGGGGTGTGTTGAGGGCGTCAAAAGCGACACGGGCCTCAACATCGCCGCTGTGGGTCCAGACCCGGAAAACCAGCGCGCCCCAGGTGCCGCCAAGCGGCAGAGCAGTGAAGCCCAGGACCACCTCGGGCAGGGTGCCGGCGTTGGGCAGGGCACCGAGTTCGCGCACGCCGGTCCACGGCGTCAGGCCCAGCGGCGCGAGGAGTGCCGCCGCGCCGCGCAGGACGGCGCCCTGGTCGTGGACCGGAACGCTGGCCGTCACGCGCTGACCGCCTTGGTCACGCTGCTGGATCACCACCTGCGCGCGGGCGCCACGCTGCTTCGCCGCGCCAGCACGCGTGTTCAGCCCGTAGACACGCGCGAGCTCACGGTACTCGCAGTTGACGCTGCGCGGGCTGGCCTTCGCGCTGACGGTAAAGGCGTGGGCGGAAAGCCCCGCCTCAGCTCCCAGCACGTACCCGGTCACGTGGCCCGGCTGGGGGTCAGGGGCGGTCTCCCAGCATTTCCGGTACGCCTCCAGCGCGATCAACGGCCGGGACAGGCCCGGCAGGCTGAGCACCCGGACGCGTAGCGCCAGGCTGGACGCCTGGCCGTCAGCCTCCCAGAAAGGCTCACCGATCAGCTCGGCTCGGCCCTGACCATGTCTGGGGATCACGCGGCGCATCACGCCGTGACCGGGCAACAGTTCGTGGCCGTGCAGCGCCCCGGCCACGGCGTCGGCCAGCGCCGGGTACGACGAGGGATGGCCGTTCCGGGCCGTGCCGTTGGGGTGGGTGCCCCAGCTATAGACCTTGCCGGGCAGCGTCTGGACGGCGAACAGCGCCCCGCAGGCGTGCAGGTTTCGGAAGTCCTCCAGGGCCCTTTTCAGCGCAGTGTTATCGGCGTATACCTGGCCGATCTCATTCAGAGAACCGGTGATCCAGCGCTCCACCATCACCATGGTGCCTTCCATCAGACGGTTCCGGTCAGGCTCGTTGGACCAGGCCAGTTCGGCTTTCTGATCACCGTAAGCGGTTCCCATGCGGTGATCCAGCCGCTGCAGGCCGGGGATGTGCAGTTCGGCCAAGGCGGCCAGCGAACGGGTGGGCAGGGCACCGGGCCGGAGCAGCGTGTTCTGGAGCAGCACACCCACCCGGCCCAGTGCCTCGGCGGCCTGCGGCTGCCAGACCAGGACATGCAGCGGCGGCGTGGCCAGCGTGACGCCCCCGGGCAGAATGAGGCCCAGCGGCGTGATCTGCCCGGGGGCGAGCGGTCCAGCGCAAGGGGCGGGCAGCACGTCATGCGCGTCCGGCGCGGCGCTGTCCTCCTGGGTCAGTTGCGGGCACACCCGGGCGGCGGTGGGGCTCGTGGAATTCACCATGATCGTCACACTGGCACCACCCCCTTTGGCGGTTTTTTGACCGTTGTGCCATGTGCGTTGGAACCCAGCCGGCAGGTCCACCCGAACGCGTGACCTCCGTCCTCGACCCCTGTAGGGAAGCGTTGTCAGCCTTCCGATGCACCGGCCTGAACCAACAACACGTCTTGCCCCGGGGGATCTTCGGCAGGCGGCGCACTGTTCGGATCCTGCCTTTGTCGAGACCAGAACGACCGACGGTGCCGCCTGGTCTGAGCCGTCCGCATCACCCTGCTCGTACTTAGGCATGTCTTTCACCCCAGGTCTCAGGTGTGTGACCGGCTGCCTGCGGGGGCAGGTCATGGCGCTCCACGGGCTGGTGCCATTTATCCGGGGTGCGTGTAGGGAGTCCGTCAGGCCGCGCAGCGCACACTTTCCTCCACGCAGTCCAAGAACAACGCCAGGACACGATCCCTGTCTGGGCACCTCATGCCCGTCCTGTCAGAGTCCCCCACCGTCATTTCCCCAGTCGAGGAGCCGCATGACCCGCACCACTGTCAGAAAACACCACCAGGACCGTCCGGACTTCACCGCTGCCCTACGCACCGCCGCGTGGACTTACAAGCACACGGGCACGCCATTTGCACCGAAAGACATTCAGGCCGCCGTGCAGCGCGCTCGGCAGGACATGGGCTTGCCCCCGTACCGGGGCGGCGCCGTCAGCGACTACCTGCAGCGCCGCACGCAGGGCACCCAGCTCCAGCAGCAGGACAACCAGCCGGTGCACTATCTCGCCAGTAACCGCAAGCTCACTCCAGCTCCCGGGGTTATGGACAACTGGCGCTTCCTGGGCGCCAGCGACCACGCGGTGATCCGGCTGACGGCCGCTCAGGGCGTGCTGCGAGAGACCCAGGCCGGGCAGTTTTCCTTCGCCACCCGCGGCAGCCACCTGCCGTCCCTGACCGTGCTGGCCGGCCCGATCGCCGAGGTCCGCCGCACCGTCGAGCAGCACTTCAAAAGCCGCAGCGGCCTGTACCTGCTGAGCCGCAACGGCCAGAACTACGCGGGCCAGACCCACGAATTCGAGGTGCGGGGCCGCAGCCACGGGGCCACGGGCGCTGAATTCGCGATCTTCGCGTTTCCCGAACGAGAGCGGCGGGTAAGCAGCGACGTCCTGAACGTTGCCGAGTCGCTGACCCTGGTCTCGCTCTCGGAACTCCTGGACTTGGAAAATGGGACGCTCGGCGGCGACCGCGAGCCTGAAGCGCGGGACCTGCGGGAGGGCAGCGCCCTTTCGGTTGCCTTCCTGGCCGCTGTCTTCCAGTGGGCCCACCAGCATCCGCAGATCTCGCAGCAATTCCTGGTGTGGCGCCGGGACGTGCGCGGCCTCGCGGACGCCTACCTGACCCTCCAGCCCCACGTCGCCCCCGCGCCGGCCACGGTCACGCCCGCCGCGGCCGCCCCGATCCCCGCCGCCGCACGTGACCTGAACACCTGGCTGATGGGCGCCCCCCATCCTGGGGACCGCCCGGACCGCGCTGGCCTCATCCAGGCCGTCGTGCTGGGGGGAGAAGGCGGCACCCTGACCCTACTCGGTCCCATCGACGGTCAGGGAGAGTTTCTGAAGGTCGCTCCCCGAGTCGTCGGGTACACCGAGGACTATTTTGGTGTGTACGACGGCGCGGATCTCATCCCGGTGGGGCGCGAGCTGATTGGCGCGCTGGACCTTGTCAACTCTGAATGGCGCCGCATGGTGGGCGTGCACGTGGCCCCGATTTTCGAAACGGCTGTTCGGCAGGAACTGGCGCGGGCGGAAGAGGCCCGCGCCTACGACGACTGGCGGCAGCGGTTTGATGACTGGCCCATGACGTGCCGCTCCATCTGGCCGGCCTGCGACATGTGGCCTGATGGACAGCCGCGCGACGCCTTCCAGGTGGAGGGCAATCTCGATCAGGTCCGCGCCGTGATGGGCCACCTGGCTTTCGACCATCAGATGCAACTGGATGTGGCGGCCCACGAGCCGTTCGCGATGCTGATCTCCCGTGACGGCAGCCAGCGCTTCGACCTGCCGCATCCCAAATCCACCCAGAGATCAGGCGTCTTGCCGCAGGACCGCTTCCAGCCGGTCGGCCCACATCAGATTCAGGAGCTCGAAGAGCTGCAAAACCTGGGGATGGGCACGTCCGCCCCACCCCACAGGGACCCCGGCGTCGTGTTGCTGGGGCCCACCCTGTAGCACGACGATACAATCCTCAAGAAAGCCCCCAGGACTTTTCTGCCTGTGGACATCAGTCTGTTACGGAGCGCGGTGGAGGCGTGCCTTGCTGCGACGCAGCTGCGCCTTTCGGACCACTGTGCGGGTGGCTTCCAAGGAACGGGATCCTCTGACCTGCGCAACCACTGGGCCGGGGCGCCCGAATGGAACGAGGCCGCTTCCAACCGCGGGCAGGCCGCCAGACAGCTCTGCCTGATGGCGACGCATGGCCTCCTCCGCTGCAGGTGGGCACTCTTGCCTGGCTGCTCCCACTGACAGGCCAGTGGGAGCATGGGTGGGGCTGCCTGATCAGATGACCGCCAGGCCGGGCCAGACCGCCCTGGGGGGTGATTCGAGCTGCGGTCAAGGGTGTGGTCCACAGGCCAGTTGTTCCCCGCTGCCGACCGCCACGTCTCGCTCCAGGGGGTCCCCGGCACCCGGCGTCGCTGTGCGGCCGAGTTCCTGACGCAACTGTTCCATGAACTCGGCTTTCGTCCTCGTCGAGACGGCCTGGACCAAACGACGGCCCAGCACGTCGGCATCCTCCTGACCCGCGTCCAGGCGACGGCGCAAGGCGCCCAGATCCGCCTCAGTCAGGACGTCCCGACCGAACGTCCGCGCCAGCCGGACCACCTCCGCGCCGCTGTACACCACCGGCGGCTCCTCCGGCGGCGTGGTGGGTGGCCGAGGCGGCGCCGGCGCGCTCACCACCGGCGTCACCAGCGCGCCGTAGCGCTCCGGATCGTCCAGCACGTTGCACAGCAGGCCCGGCCAGCTCTTGACCTGCCCGCCCCGGGCCTCCGTTTCTGCGCGGACCTCGCGCGCCCGGTCCAGGCACTGCCGCACGCCCACCGCGCCGTGCCGCCGCGCAAAGCTGCTGGCCCGGGACCGCGACACCCGCTCGCCGCACAGCAGCGCCACCGATTCGGCGTCGGGTCCGGCGTCAGCAATCTCGAGCCGGGCGCGCCTCCCCTGACCTTTGATCTCGGCACGGCTGATGTAGCCGGCGCCGCGCAGGTCCTCCACCATCGTCAGCAGCGCGCGGCGGGCGTTGTCCGCGCGGCCGGACAGGCCCAACAGTTCGCACAGCCCCATCGATAGCAGGCTGAGCGCCCCGGTCTGACCCTGACCAGGCAACTGTTGCAGCGTGTCCAGGACGCCGTACAGTGCCAGCGCGCCGCTAGGAATCTCGGGGTGCCAGGTGCGCGCGGGGCTGGCCCGAACCCGCAGCACCTGGGCCAGCATTTCCGGTGAGAGCTCGAGTTGCAACTCGCCGCTTGGCAAGCGGCAGGCTGGCGTCACGAGGCGGAACTCGCCGGTCAGGCCCAGGGCGACCGGGGCCTGCTGGACCGTGTAGGTCACGGCCGCCAGACGGTCCAGCGCGGCGAACAGGGCCTCGTGCTGGCGGCCGCCGTACCCCAGCCCGGCCGCCTGCAGCAGGGTGGGCACGGTCAGGCGCACCTCGCCGGTCTCAGTGACGTGCCGGGTCAGGGCCAGCAACGCCCGCAGGTCCGCGCCGTGCGGCAGCGCCGTGGCGCTGTTGGCGGTATAGGCGAGCGCCACCGGGCCGAGCAGGACGTCCACCGTGCGGACGGTGTCGGCACTGGTGCGCGCCGCGCTGACGGGGGCCAGAAGAAGAACGGGGGGCATGACATCAACCTGCATGTCTGCATCCTGGCAGGGGGGGGGTTGGGCGACTTTCTGGCCTGGATGGTGGCCTTTGATGTTTGTTTTTCTTTTAAAAAAGGACAACACCAACACACAAGGGCCGGCGCCGGCAGGACAAGAACACCGTGCCTGACGTTTGGACGGCTGCTGGCATCCCTCAGCCGAGACGCGTTAGCCCTCACGGATCCAGGGGCAGTTCCTCAGACCAGACACGGTCGGCCTCGGCCGAGACAGGTCCCTCAACCCACCCCCTCAAAAGCGACAGCCCCTAGAAATGGGCGGCTGGTGCGGGCCGGTGGCTCGTTTCACTGTGCTGAGACGGACGGTTCCTCTCAGCCAAGACAGTTAAGGCGAAAAACGCCGTCCTGGTCCCCTGATGTTGGTCACAGGGTGGTGTCCGGATCAGAAGCCTTCCTTATGGCGGCGTCCCAGACCGGGACTGGCGAGTCCAGCCGTCAGTGTCCTGCCAGAGGAGGGCCCACGGATCCACTGGCCACAGAGAGACCACGCGGCGGGCTGGGAATGACGCTGAAAAAGGGTCCAAAAGGGGTCCTGCTAGGTTGAATGGTGATGGCCACCAACAACAGTCCACAAGAGCCGAGCCGCTGCCCTCACTGCGGCCATGAGGGCCCTGACGCCCGCGCCATTCCATCGAGGGTCCAGCTCGTCCGCGCTCTGGCGTGGGCACACCAGGTGCTGGCCGAGAGTCAGGTGATGGCTGACAGTGCGGGGGCAGCGGGTTTGGCACTCTCCAAGTACTGCCAGGAACTGGCCAGCCACACGGCGACGTGCGCCGCTGAAATCAGCAAGGATCTTCCGGATATCGTGATGATGGGGCGCTTTTTCTGGGATGTCGCCAGCATGGGGATCAACCTGGCCGCCGCATACGAGAAATTCGGCGATGCAACCAAAGCCAACGTTGCTACCAGCGGGGCCTACGAACTGGCCCTGGTTTCGCTGCAACTCACGGACGCTGCGGAGACAAACACTCTCCAGCTTCCCGCTCGCGCCTCTGTCCAGGCCTGACAACCCAGGCCCTTCTGACCCACCGGCCCCAAAAATCAGGGCTGGTGGTTTTTCTTGCTGGCCTTTCCAGCACCCCTCCCAGAGAGAGAACACTCTCAGCATTCTGGCCACCGCTGAGAGGCCGCTTGACCGCCGCACTACAGTTTCCTTATGGCCGCACCCCAGTCTCCCGCTGCACTGCGACACCGTGCCGCGCCACAGCACGCTGACCTGCAAACGCTGACCTTCGAGCAGGCGTGTGCCCAGATCGCTGCGCGCCACCACCTCAGTGAACCGCACGTCTTTCAGCTCGCGCCGGGCGGCGCGGTGCACCTGGTGCGCCTGTCGGACGGCGCGGCGCTGTGTGGCCGTGGACCGCAACTCTATGCCGAAGCCCCTCAGGTCACCGGCCCGCTGACCTGCCGCAGATGCGTTCAAGCCGTCGCGCGCCGCCTGAAAGGCACCCTGGGACGCCGGGCAAAGCGCGTTACCCCCACCCGAAAGTCGTGATGGCCGAGGTGCTGAACACTTGTTCGACGGCGGCTGGCGACTGGTCCAACGCGCCCCCAGTCACCTGCTGGACCAGCAAGGACGCGCGGCCAGATCGGGAAGATCCGGCCAGGACAAGACATGTTGACCTGACCCGTTGAAAAATGCCCCGCGCAGCTTGCAGCGCATCTGATACCCCTGTGCGCACACCCGAATCGGCCAAAATTTCTGAAAAAAGGGCCGTGCCAGGGTGAGGTCATGGAGTTCTCCATTCCCGCCTCTGCTCCCCGTCTCACCCAGATGGTCTATGCCCTCATGACGGCATTTCCAGCGGCCATGACGGTGGCCAGCCAGCGCGAAATACTGGCCGACGCTGGCCGTCACGTGCACGGCAAAGCCGTCCTGGTGCTGCCCGGCGAGGGGCGCTGCGCAGTGACGGGGCAGCCGCTGAAGCCCACGGCTGCGGGCCGACGGCGTCCGGGTGACGGTCCCCCTGTTGACGGAGCACCAGCAGCAGGTGGTGCTCCTCCAGAAGCACCACCTGCTCACGTTGACGATGCACGCCGTGCTCGAGCGCGGCGTGGGAATTCCGGCCGGCTGGCAGTGGAACAAAGCGCAGGTCGTCGATCACGCTCCGGGCCAGCAGATCTGGCTCGTGCAGCGCGAATACCGCCACGACTACAGCCGCAGGGCCGGCACATGGTGGGTGGGGGCGGCCTACCTGACCGGCATCGAGGACGGCCAGGTCTGGGTGGAACGGGTGTCCCGGCACATCACCACGGTGGCGGAAGCGGCGGCGGCGATCACCCCTGCTGCCGTCCACCGCGCCCACACCGAGGGCCGGCAGGTGCTGCGGCAGGGCGATGTGTGGCTCGTCGAGCTGCGGCGGGGCCAGGACAACTTCGATGCCCTGCCCAGCAGCCACACTTTCGATGTGGTGCGGCGCATGCTGTGCCACCGCCAGCACGGCGAGTTGCACGTGCCGTTTCGCGCGCGCGCCTACAGCAATCTGAACGTTGCAGGCAGTTGGGGAGACTGAGTGACCAGGCGAGAAAGAAGGGGATGGGCAGCGTCAGTGACGCTGCCCATCCCCTTTCAACCATCAGACGACGCCCTGCACGCAGAACGCGTTGTCTGGCCGCCGCGCCGCTCAGTTCAGCCTGCCTCCGCTAGACGGAAACAGGCCCGCAGACGCCCTCCTGCAACTCCTGAACGGCCCGCATGGCCTGCGTTTCCGTCATGGCCTGCCACAACGCCAGGCACCGGGCCTGCTCATCGCCGGACACCTGAGTGGCGTGTTGCTCGATGTGACGGCGCAGCGCCCCAATGTCGGCAAACGTGGTGGGAAAATGGTCCATATCCGAGCCCACCACCTTCCACCAGTTGTTCATCTCAGACAGGTACGCCTCTGGCGTGAGATCCCCGTACCCCATGAGAAATTTCTTGGGCTGCTCGAGGGTTGTCTCGGCCCACGCCACGCAGTGGATCGTCGCGGCGCTGATGGTCAGGTGGCCGCTGCCGTCCAGCATGCAGGGTGCCGGCAGGTCGGCCAGGTGGTACAGCGCGCTCGCCAGCGGACCGGTGCCCAGGGCGTCCTGGAGTTCAGCAACGTCGCCGAACGTCCGGACCGTCGTGTCCGCCGGCGCGTCGGCCGCCTGCGTGGCGCTGATCACGGTATAGCCGCCGTCGTCGAGCCCATACAGGGTCAGATCTTCAGTGCGGGCGGGCGCCTGGGGACCGGGCGCGTGTGCGAGCAGGGCTGCCGGCGGCGTGCTGACCTGTGCCAGCAGTTTGGCGTTCAGCGTCAGCTCGTTCAGGGTGTGTTCGTTCGGTTTCATCTCTGCCTCCCGGGGGGGGAATCGCCCCGCACTGAATCCTGACACAGGGGTTCGCCGGAGAATGCCGCCTCCACCTTGGGTGCTGCCCGGCCCCTTTCTTTCAGGGACCACAGCCGTCCGGAAGCCGGTTAAGGTCGATCGCCCCCGGAACTCCAGAGATTTCAGCAAAAGGGGGTGGTGCCAGAGTCGGGAAGATGAAACCTTTTCAGCATCCCATCAGCCTGCCCGTCGCCCAGCTCCTCACCCTGCTGCTCCTGGCGGCGGACATGATGCCCGACGAGGCCGTCGAAGCGCGCTGCGAGCGTGCCGCCCGACACCTGCTGCGCCAGGAGGTGTACGTCGCCGAGGATGAGGCCCGCTGCACCCAGACCGGCCAGTTGGTCCGCCGCCGCCCACAGGGCCAGCAGATCCGCCGCCTGCTCGAAGACATCGCCCAGGACGGTCCGGTGCCCACCGCCCGGGGCCTCGCCGAAGGAGCACGGCTACTCTCGCTGCATCGGGACCTCCGGTCCGAGGCCAAAAGGACGCCGATGGGCCTGATGCGGATCGCCCGGGAGAGCGCCATGCTGGACCACACGGCCGGCTTGGTAGTGGACCTGGGTGTGGGCAGCCATCCCAACTGGACCTGGTGGGACGCCGAGGTGGTGGCCACGTTGAGCGAGGGTTGCCAGTGGCTGATCCAGCGGGTCCAGTCGGGCGCGCTTTTCGGCGGGCACTCCGAGCCGGATCAGGGCGGCTACCTGTACGGCGAGGATGACGGCCGGCCGTGGATCCTGACAGTCCCGGCCGACGTCAGGACGATGCAGCAGGCGCAAGCGGCGCTGGCACAGGCGCGGGCACGCGCAGTGGAACCCTGAGCGGTCCACGCCCTCAAGGACAAGATGTCTTGAACACAGAGCGGCGCGCCTGGGGCGCGCCGCTCTCGTTGCTAGACCATCAGGTGGTGCACTTCGCGCCGCCACGGCTCATCGTCCAGCTCGTCGCCGTCGCGCATCAGTTGCCACGTTGGGTACGCATCCCAGCGAAAAACAAGATCGGCGGTCCAGCCGTGGGTGCCAGCGTAGGGACCACGCTCTATGTAGGCCCAGCCGGTCACGCTGGCGGTCACCAACCTTGGATCGAGGCTGGGTTTTGGGCCACCAGCCGCATGCCGCCACACCTGCGCGGCCCACGCCGGCAGCTTGTCGGTGTCCACTTTGACCACGCCAGGAACGCCGTCCAAGGTCAGGCCGTCTGCTGTAGCTGGCACGAGCAAGCCTTCCCCTGCCACTGGGGCTGGCAGCGCCGGCGCTGCCAGATCACCGCGCGTGATCCGCGCCCGCCGTCCGGTCACGGCCTGCCGGACCAGGCCGAGGGGGACGGCCACCAGCTCAGGCAGCTTCATCAGAGCCTGGATCTCGGCCTCGTCGCCGCGCTCCGCGTGGTCCGGGCCGCCCAAGAGCGCCGAGAGCGACGTGGTCAGGCCGCTCTGGGTCTGTCGCACCACAGCACACTCGATGCCGTGGGCGTGATTACTGAGTGCTTCGAGGGCCTGTTCCTGGGCGGAACTGGGGTAGAGCGGAACGGTGTACTCGTGATTCTGTGATTTGGTCATGGATAGATTTCCTTATGGTGTACGCGGCAGCGTGGGGCCGCCGAGAGCGAGGGCGCGGTGAATGGTCCGTTGGAGGTAGGTCAGTCCCGGTCCGGCCGGGCGGTCCCAGCGCGCGCGCCCTAAGGCGCTGGCACGCATCAGGCGCTCAATCTGGTCAGGATCCTGGGTGGAAAAACGCAGCAGGCGAGCCAGCGCGAAATCGGCCTCCGACGGGCTGGGGTAGGTATCGCTGTCGCCGGCCAGCAGCCTGGCCAGCTTGGGACCGTTTTTGAGTGCGCGCAGCCGGGCCAGCACCTCGTTATCAGCCAGCGGCAGAGAGGCCAGCAGTGTCGGCTGGGCAACCAGCACCTCAGACGGAAACGCGCGGCTGTAAACAGCTTCCAGGGCCACCTGCCGATGGGGAACGACGGCCAGCGAGCCGGGGAGGCGGTGGCCAGTCAACGCGATGAACCCAGCGTCCAGCAGTTCCAGACCTCCGGCGCGGCGGCGTCCTGGCGGTAGCTGGCCCCGAATTAAAATGTGCAGCCCCATGCCCGACACGCTGACCTCGGCGTAGCCCCGCAGCTCGTCAACGATGCCCTGGACCCAGGGCAACACCGCTCCACCCCGCAACACGCCGTCCAGGTCAGCGGCCACCACCCCCAGGTCCGGCCCGAGGACCAGGCCCAGCCCGTCGGCGCGGCCATCGGCCACCAGGGTGGCCGCGTCGGTCAGGCCCAGCCAACGCTGCCGCTCACGGACGTCGGCGGGGATCAGTCTGCCCTGGACCATGGCATGCGGCACCTTACCGAGCCTTCCGTTCCCGCGCGGATGAAAGAGAAACGGCAGATACCGGCGCTGGCCGCGCAGATCCTCAGGGAGGCCACTCACGTTCAGGGTCACGGCCACCCCAGTGCCGTCCAGCCCTGCCGCCGGATCACGCGCGCTGCGTTGAGATCGGGGTGGGAGGTCTGGCCGCAGGAGGCGCAGCGAAACAGCTCTCCAGTCTGCGGGCGCGGCCCCACCCGCAGACACACGCAGCACGTACGCGAAGTGTACGCGGGCGGCATCCGCAACACCGTCACCCCATGCTGGACAGACAGGGCGTTCAGCCAGTCCAACCAGGACACCAGCCCCACATCCTGGGCGTAGTCGGCGAACGGAAACCCGCGCCGCGCGAAGCCGCCCCAATCCAGGCGTTCCACGACCACCGCCCGGTACCCCAGCGCGAGGTCCAGATGGCTCTCGAGCAGCGGCCGCAGCCGCAGGAACATGGCCCGCCGGTGCTGCGCGCGCGCCCAGGCCTCGTGATGCGGCGCGGCCGAGGTCCGGACCAGCGGCGGCTGCGCGAACGGGCCGCGAAACGGGCGGGGCGTGAGGACGTTCAGACCGTGTGCGGCGCAGGCGAACGGGTGGTGATACCCGACATCGACGCCCAGGACGTCGTCGTGAACCCAGCCGGGCACCTCCCCGGCGCCGAAACGCCACTCCACCACCCAGCGCGCGGGCAGGCCGTCGCCGTCGATCCAGCGCAGGACCGTCTCTTCCCGACTGACCGGGTCACCGGGGCATGGCTCCGGCAGCTCAGGCCAGGGCAGCTCGGCCCACGGCCCACCACGCGTGCGGCGAGCAAGCACCTCGGCCGCCGCATCCCGGTCGCCGGCGTCGAGCCAACTGCACTCCAGCGCATCCCGGAGGTTGCGCTCATGGACGGCACGGCGCTGCTGACGGCGCAGCAACGCGTGCCAGTGGGGGTTGGGAAGGTAAAGGTCAGCGACGATCAGCTCGTCAGCACCCAGGGTGGAGATCGCCAGCGTGACGGGATCCAGGACCCGCACGCTGTGGTCCAGGTGCAACTCGGGTGGCTGTGCTGGGGGCCATGGCCCTGGCAGGGTGCCATGCGGGCAGCTGTGCCACTGGCGCGCGGTCTGGGCAGCCATCCAGCGCAGCGCACTGGGCGGAACGGTGGGGGTCCAGCCCAGCGCGTCCCGCGCGGCCCGTACCTCGTCGTCGAGCTGATCCAGGGTTGGGAGTGCACGTGTGCGCGGACGCGGATGGTCGGCGCTGATGGGGCTGGTCCCAGAGGCGAAGGCGAGAAGCGAGTGGTTGCCACCGCCGGCGCGGTGGTGGAGCCACGCCGTCAGGGTGTGCTGCGCGGTGAGCAGGGTGGTCCAGATGGCGCGCAGGTGCGCGTCCTGTGTTGGAGTGGGATGAATGCGCGTGGTCAGGCGCACTGGTGGTTTTGGCATGGATTTCCTGGATGTGGTGAGGGGGTTTTTTGCGTTTGCGGTCTGCTCCCGCTGGTGGTTCCCGCCCACGTGCCCTGTTGATCTGTTTTCTTCGCTGTGGCATCCCTCCGCTTCTGTCGAATTTGCTTTTCAGGGCTTCCTTTTCCCTTCCTCCTTCTGGTCCTCGCCGCCGGACACGGTGTACGTCGCCTACCAGGTCTCAGCGAAATCGAGCGTCACCTTCCACTGCCAGTCCCCCTCGCTCCAGCAACCCTCCAGAGACGCGGACCCCGAGTACACGATCTCGATTTCCTCAGAAGCGACGTGGGTGGACTCGTCGTAGGCCGGCTTTAGCCACAGGGCGTCGTACGCCCAGTCAGGCATACCGGTCAGGTCCGCACGCACCTCCCCGACGCCGTCGATGTGAAGCGTTTCGGGTCCTGCACGCCGCACCAGTCCGGGGCCGGCGATCACGTGGGACGCGCGGCACTCCGGCAGGCCGTCGACGCTGCGCGCGGCGGACTGCCTCAACCCGCACCGGCACGAGGCGATGGCGTCCTCGAGGACGGCTGGTGGGCACGCCTGGAACAGCGACGTCGCCGCGAGGGCCGTGGCCTCGCCTGCGGCCGAGCGATCGGCGTGATCCGGTCCGCCCGCCAGCGCGGAGAGGGCCACGTCTTTGCCTTCGAGCGCCAGAGCCGCCTGATCCGTGGTGAGTCGTTCGGCCGAGCGGTGGGCCGCGCCGAGACGCAGCAGAGTGAGGGCCTGGGCGGGGGTGGAACGTAGGGGCACTTCGACGAAATGGGCGGTGAGTGGATTTAACATTCTTTTCCTTGGTAGCCGAGAACAACAACGGTCTTTCAGTCGCTGTCCGTCTGGCTGGTGTGGGTAGGGCGAGTGCGTAGGTGGGCGGTTGACCAACAACTTTTCCTTTCATCTCTCTTTCTTTCCATTCCGGTTGTCCTGGGCTTTTTTTCCTCTTTCCCCGTCTTCGCCGTTTTCGTTAGCTTCCCCCTTCCTGTGTCCACCAAGGCGGGGGCCAAGGGTCATGCCTGGCCCCTGTCGCCTTCGCTCTCCTCCTTTTCTCCATGTCGATGTGCAAAGCCGGTGCGCATCTCAAGCGTCACAGCGCCGCACCCTGTCAGACGGGTTCATCAACACGAGTCGCGTGACCCGTCTCCCCAAGCTACGGAGTGTGGTGTCTCTGCTGGTTGTTGCTGTTGCGCTGCGCGCGCGTCATGCGGTATGTGTGCAGTCTCGACAACGATGCGGGGTGGGTGTCCACTTTTGGTGCCGCACTTCGGGGTCACCGAAACTGTTGTTCGTACAAGCCACGCCCTGTCCTACAACCCCCGCTCGACTGCGCCTCTGTGATCGGCAGCGCAACACTCCCCCCCCGTGTCCACATCCGTCCGCAGTTCACCCAACGAACGCATCTGTCCGTCTGGCTTGGGTGGTGGCCTGAGCGGTCTGTCTCGGCAGTGCGTGCTGCCGTATCCTCGGCGTGCGCACTGTTCCGATGCTCAGGTGGATGACGGCGCGTTTGTATCGTCACCCTGTCGCGCAGTTGTCCTCCGGCAGGCGATGACGCCCCTGCACTCGTGTCGGTGTGCCGGTCGTCCACCGACGCGCCGCCATGTCGTCCGCCTTCGAGTGCGCGTCTGCTGCCGCCTGCTATCCAGAGGCGCACCTGCGTCGGATCTCGCAAAGCGCCCTTCGCTGCCCGCATCTTTGCGCTGGGCTGGTCCGTTACAGGCTTGAGTTCAGCCGGATGAGGGACGCGCCTGTGAAGGCCCAACCCCTATGAGACCATGAAAGGAAATCTGGAACACAAAGTGCGAGATCCAGCCCGTCTGGGATGGCTTTTCACGAGGAAAATCCAGGAAACAGATGCCCAGGACTGTTCTGATTAGGAAGATGCCGCAACCAGCGATCCTGGAGATGCTGCATGGGGAGGTGAGAGACAGGGAGTCGGTCACCAGTAATGCCGCGTGAAAACGTGGGGAGCGTCCAAGTCGTTCGGAGATGGATGTCGCTGCACGTCCTCCGAGCCGTGCGCAGGTGCGGCGTCTGTTGAACGTGCAACGAGGTGCGCGCTGCCGCGCTGTGTTGCCGTGCTCCGTCTCTGGTGTCGGTGCTCCGCGCGGTCCATGTCGCGGTGAGGCCCGGCCCACTGGTTTTCTCGCATGCAGGTAGGGTGTCCTGCCGAGCGATCTACCTGCGCCGTCTGTGTAGGCGCTGTTCGCTGGTGGTCGTCGGCACATGTGGAACGTGCCCGTGTAAAAAACAGTGCAGCACACACGTGGTGTTTTTTGGTGCGGTCCTTCTTGTGTTGCCCTCTGCCGCTAGAGTGGACGACGATGAAGTCGAGTCTTTTGATGGTGGCCGCCCTGGGGTTGAGTGGTGCTGCGGGTGCGGCTGGAACGGAAATTCGTCTGGGTGTCCAGGGATCGGTGCTGCCGGCGCGGGCGGCCTCGGCGGGGGTAGACGCCACTGGACTGGGTGGACTGGCCGGCGTGCATGTGAGCGTCCAGGGTCCAGTGGGTTCTCGGGGCGTGCTGCTGCGCGGCACGCTCGAGGGCAACCTCGGGCTGCGCTCCGCCAGGTCCAACATGCTGCTCGACCTGACGCTGCTGCGTGTTGGTGGAACGGTAGGCACGGGAAAGCTGTACTACGGCGCGGGTCTGGGATCGGGCGTGAGTTTCGATATAAGCGACACGTCCGCGAGCCTGCCGGCGTTTATTTTTTCTCCGATTCGCCTGGCCAACGTGCACGGCGTGGTGGGTTGGAATGCGGGTGACGTCTCGGTGGAAGCCCTGGCCCGCCTGTCGGTCACGCCTGCTTTTGGCGTCAAACTGAGCCTGCCTGTGGGGATATTCGGGCGCTAAGCTCACCAAAGTGGACGCGTGGACCAGTTTCCTGCCGATGCAGTGATAAGTAGCTAGCGGGTGTATACTACCGTATCAAACGCCTCAGCCTAGACCTCACTGAATCCGCCCTCGCACGCCTTCGTCAGCGCTTGACTGCTGCTGAAGTGCTGCCGTGTGAACGTAAGCGATATTTGGCCCTCTGGCACGTTGCCCAGGGACAGACACCAGCTCAGATTGCGGCTCTTGGCCTCATGTCCGCCAAGAGCGTCCGAATCCATATTCACCTTTATCGTCAAGGTGGTTTGGACGCGCTCCAAGAGCGCGTTCATCCCGGCAGAACGAGCGTCTTGACACCGACAATCATGGCGGATTTGGAAGTGGAGATCAAAACTGGGCGGCAAGTTTGGAATTCTCGGAGCCTGGTAGCTTACGTTGCAGAGCGCTATGGAATCACCGTAAGCCGCACGGCCATGCGAACCCAACTTCACCACACGGGGCTGAGCTGGCAACGCACGCGTCTGGTGGTGGCTGGGCAGGCCGATCCTGAAATGAAAGTGGAGTTCAAGACCGACTTGGAGGCGGTAAAAAGGGGGCTCTGATGGGCCTCTTGCGGCTCCTGTTCCTGGACGAGTCAGCCGTCTGGCTGACTCAACCCAATATGTATACCTGGTCTGCCATCGCTCAGCCGATGGAGGTGCCGACCTCCAAAGCCAGAGGGATCACGGCCCGACTAAATCTGATGGGCTGCGTGGAGTATGGCAGCAACACCGTGCAGTACCGTGAAATCATGGGCAACACAACCGGCCAAGATACGGTGGCCTTTCTCGACACGCTGGCTGAGCAGGCTGATCCAGCCTGCCCCAGCATCGTTTTTTTAGATCAGGCCAGCATTCACACTTGTCGAGCAGTCACTCAGCATCGTGAGCGGTGGGGAATCCAGGGCTTGATCCCCGTGTATTTGCCGGTCTACAGCCCAGAACTTAATCTGATGGAATGCGGGTGGCTCAACTTGAAGTACCACAAACTTCTTCAGCGGCACTTCGACAATAAGGTCGAACTCCGGACCGCAGTGGATGACGCCAATTGGGGAATCGCCATATGAGGTCATCTACTCCAGCTAGCTACTTAGCCCGGGTGGTTGATACGCAACTCATGCTGCCAGGCATGATCTGCGGAGATGAGCGTGCGCCGCTCTTGCTGACGCAAGGCGGCCGCCCCAGCCCTCGGGGTGCTGCCAGGCGACCATCTGCGCCGCCGTAGAGAACGGCAGTGCCGTTTTCAGGAGCATGCTGACTCGCCCTACGGGGGACAACCGGGGTGCCTCCACGCCCTATCACAGCCAGCAGGGCGCTGGCGTTCAGCATCAGGCTATCGGTCAGAACCCGTACTCGCCGTCTGGCACGGTGGAAGTCTGGAAGCCGCGCGGATGCCTAGAGAGCTGCGGGCCGGAGGGTGGCCAGGACCACGACGGCCACCAGCCGGCGCCCAGAGCGCTGCACGCTGACCGCGCAGGCGTTGTGGTGGGCCGCCATGTCCCGCCGGACGCGCGCGCCGAGCCAGCGCGTGAGTTCGGCGCGCGCGTCCAGGGTGCCCCGCAGGTGCAGTTCATGACAGACCCAGTCGTCCGCCGCCCCACGCAGAAGCCGGAGCGTGCCCACGAAGAGTCGGCGGGCGCGGCGTCGGTAGCGGCCAGGCCACCACGTCCGGGGGCCGTAGGCCCGGGCGACGCGGAGCAACTCCGGCTCCTCTGGCAGGCGCAGGTGCCTCAGCAGATGCAGTTCCAGCTCGTTCACGGCCGCGCCCCGGTGCGGGCGCTCAGCCATCCGGCCAACTGGCCAGAGAGCCCCGTCCAGGCGCCGCCGGACTGCTTGCGGAAAGCGGACATCGCCTCCTCGGCGCTCTGGTCGGCGCGCTGATGCAGCTCTTCCAGGCGGCGGCCGTAGTCGGCGCACAGCACGGCGAGGTCGCGCTGGACGCCTTCCAACAGTTCCTGGACAGCTGTCAGTTCGGTCTGCGTGAGCTGCTGGGCCATCTGCCGATCAGCCTGGATCTCCGCCTGGGCGGCGACGAGCCGGGATTCGGCCCGCTCCAGGTTCCCGAGGGCGATCTCCACCCGGGCGGCGTCCCCCAGGGCCGCGCGCACGTCTTGGCGCGCCAGATGCTGCTCGCGCTTGTTCTGGCGGGCGTGGGCACCCAGCCGCGCGCCGGTCAGGACGCGGGCCGTGCGCTGACCCGACAGCATGCCCAGAATCGCCGAGGGCAGCAGGGCGATCAGGGCACCGATCACCGGCAACAGGCCAGAGACGCCGCCCTGCGTGCGGGCCTCCGGGTCCAGCGCCGCGAAGCCGCTGGCGACGATGTTGCCCTCGATGAACGCGAACAGGGCCGCCAGGCCCAGCCACGCCACCAGGGCGTAGGCGTGGTGGCGGCGCAGGAAGCGGTCCAGCCGCGCCGCGTCGCCCGCCGCGCGGATGTGCCGCGCGCCGCTGCGCAGCCCGGCGTGCAGGGCCAGCCATTCCATGACCAGTTTCAGGGTCATGGCGATGAATACGCCGATCACAGCCGCCACCACCACGCCCAGGGCGTCCAGGCTTTCCGGCAGGCCCAGACCCAGCCACGCCTGACGCAGCATGAGTTCGTACAGCGCCGGCCCCATCAGCAGGGCCGCCCCCATGCTCACGAGCGCGGCGGGCCGGGCGTGCGGGATGTCCTGGAAGGCCCCGGTCTCCATGCCGAGCGCCGTGATCTGGTCAGCGTTCAGATCGAGGTCCGCGCGGCCAGCCAGGCCCGCTTCCGCGAGGCGGCCCGCGAGCAGGTCCTGCGCCGCCACAAGGCGTTCCTCGCGGGCCTGGGCACAGGTCTGGGCCGCCTGCAACTGCGCGGCCCAAGCCGCACTCAGAGTGGGTGGACGGTGCAGGGCCTCCAGCAGCGCCTCGCGGCGGGCTTCCAGCCGGGCCTCACGCGCCAGCAACGGCGCGGACACCTCACGCAGCTCAGCGTTCAGGGCGGCGCCCAGATCCCGCAGGTCCGCCGCCTGCCCCTGCGCGACCACCCACAGAAACCGGGCGTACTGGGCGCCGTTTACCGGCACAGCCTGCTCGCCCAGCCGGTCCAGCCACGGGGTGATCCGCACGCGGCGGCCCCGCGCGTCCACACGGGGTGCGCCGTTTCTGACCGCCGATGGGGCCGTGGAGTTGTCATTCAGCGTCAGGGTCATGGGAAGCCTCCAGGTGGGGTCAGGGCGCGGCGAACGAGGGGTGAAGCGAAAACGGGCGCGGGGCTACCGTCTCAGCCGCCTCAGGAACAGACGCAAAATGTCCTGCGCGTCTGCCAGACCACGCGTGCCCACATACGCAGGCGCTGTGCGGAACAGGCTGTCAAAGGCGTCACGGTCGGCGCTCCGCGCCCCGACGACTGCGACCGGCAAGGTCAGGACACGGGCCGTGGATGGAAGCTGCGCGCGGGCCGGATCGTCCGAGAATGCCGTGTCCGTCACCAGCAGCAGTCCGCCCGCCGCGCCCGCCGCCGCCCACTTCAGGCCGTCGTTCAGCCGCGAGCCACGCGTGGCGCAGGGTTGCAGCACTTCCCGGTCCAGCACACGCGCCAGGTCCGTCAGGTCACGGCCCACCTGAGCCTCGTACACCGTGGCCGGGGCGCCGCACAGGCTCCCCAGGCGCACGCGGTCCACTCCTGGCACCAGACGGGTCACGGCCTGCAACACCGCCCCGCGCACCTGTCCCTCGCTGCCGGGCGTGCTGCCGAACATCGTCCGGTCCACCAGCACGTGCAGCGTCAGGCCCCGGCCCGCCTGCGCGGAACCGGGCAGACTCAGGGCGAGAACGGCAAACAGGGTGGCAGGTTTCATCATGGTTCACCTCTGGGCAGGAGACGGGAAAGGCAGGGCGGACGGAACAGCAACGCGTGAACCATTCCCGAATACAGACGCAAAACCGGGTGCGGATCAGAGGATTAGTCCCCAGCGCTGCCCAGAGCGCCCGTTGCGCACGGCCAGCGCGTGGCAGACGCCGCGCCAGAACCAGCCCCGCACCGTCACCTCGTCTCCAGGGGTCAGGGCACAGCCCACCCCGTCGCAGGGAACGAATACCGTCCGGTCAAGGCCCCGTGCCGAGACGACACGCACCACCTGAACGGTCCGGCGCAGCGAACGCCGCACGCGCAGGCCGCCGAGCAGCCAGAGCGCCAGTCCGCCGAGCAGCGCAAGCGGCCTGAACAACAGCCGCGCCAGACTCCGCCCCGCCCACCAGGGCAGGCGCATTCTGAAGACGGTCAGCACCAGCGCCGCCGCCAGTGCCCCGCCCAGGACCGTGCCCAGCGCTGTGGCCAGCCACGTGACGACGGCCTCCAGATGCGGCGATGCCAGGAAAACGGCTGCACCGAGGAACATCAAAGTCACCGCAGGCTGGAGCCACAGCCACCGGCCTGGCCGCATGACCGTCTGCACGGAGACCACGACACCGTCTACCTGCCAATTTCCCTGCATGGGCTGCTGCATCCGTCCTCCTGAAGGGCCGTTTGAGGGCTTCCGGAAACAGACGCAAAACTAGGTGCCCAAAAGAACCTGTCTAGACAGAAGTGCCGACGATTTGCGAATTATACATTTTCTGGCGAAAAGGACGTGCTGGCGGGTGAATAGCCTGTTTTGGAAGCACGCCAAAAGGGCCATCGTCGGCACTGCCGTCCAGCACGGCAAAATCTGGTATCTTTGGAGCGTCGGAACACGCGAAAACCGGAATGGGATGAATAATCAGGGGTCATCGGCATTTTCGGCTCCGCGAACGACGTGCAGGATGACAAAAAAAGTAGGGGCCATTTCAACGGCCTTCCCTGTTAAGGGACTGAAACGCCCGCCTGCGTTCACGTGTGTGTGAGTCATATATTTCAACGGCCTTCCCTGTTAAGGGACTGAAACCATGCGCAACTCGAACAGGCGGGCGTGCAGCAGATTTCAACGGCCTTCCCTGTTAAGGGACTGAAACCGACGTTGGGCAGTGCGACGGCCGTCTCAAAGGATTTCAACGGCCTTCCCTGTTAAGGGACTGAAACTACTTCGCTACCAGTGCCTTCCCACCTTTCAGTCCATTTCAACGGCCTTCCCTGTTAAGTAGCTAGCGGGTGAAGAACTGGTCATATGGCGGTGCCCCAGTCGGCGTCAAGGACAGCCCGGCGAAGTTGTGTCTTGTTCTCGAAAGATCGCTCTGGCAAGTGGTGGTACTTCAGATTGCGCCACTCGCCCTCCATTGGGTTGAGTTCTGGGCTGTAGACCGGCAAATACACCACCATCAAACCACGTTCACGCCAGCGTTCTCGCTGCTCAGACACTGCCCGACAGGTATGAATGCTGGCCTGATCCACGAAGACCAGAGTGGGACAGACGGGATCGGCGTGCTGGGCCAGGGTCTCCAGAAAGCCCACGGTGTCTTGGCCGGTGGTATTGCCCTCAATCTCACGGTACTGGACTTCGCCACTGGCGAAGTCCACGACCCCCATCAGGTT
>NZ_JNIV01000024.1 GCF_000701405.1 Deinococcus marmoris DSM 12784 | reverse complement strand
AAAACAGTTTGCAGGGCTGACCACCTGCCAGCTTCGTCAGACGCAGGCTCTGGAGAACCATTGGAATACTGCGTTCTTCGCGCTCAGTCTGGGACGGGCAGAAGTGCTGCTGGAGGCCGCTGGCCTCCAGGGTCGCCCGGCCACTTCACTGGTGTTTTCCTACGAAGACATCAAGCGGCGGGCCTTCAACCGGCTCTTTGCGTGGCGAATACTGAGCAATCTAGGTCTCCAGGCACGATTTGCCGAATTAGGAAAACATCCGTCCAGGCCGCTGGATTTGGGGGTCAAAGCGGCTTGAGGGTGGTCAAAACTGTCCGAACCATTGCTCTTTCCGGGTTCAGTTCTGTCATGCTTCAGCCTCCTGATTGTGATGCAGATCGACATAGATCTGTCTTACACGGCTGTCAGCGGAATGTTCATGAAGATGTGGAGGGACAATCCGCACAGATCGGCGTCAGGTGCGGCGGGCATACTCCCCCGGTGCGTGTTGCCCCCTTCTTCCTTCCGTTGTTGCTCCGGGGCTCTGCCCTGCGTCTGAAACGTCGAAATCCTGCTTCTCTCGTCCTGAGCGCCCTGCTGTCCACGGCAGGCGGCCCAGCGCTGGCCGCCACCGTGACCGCCGGATCGGTGCAACTGACCTTCACGGTGGACGCCCCGGACCTGAACGTGAACGGCGACGCTGCACGCTGGCAGGCTGCGCCCCGGCTGATCGGCGGGCGCACGATGCTGCCGCTGCGCGAGACGGCGCTGCTGCTGGGCCGCCCCGTGCAGGTGGGGGGGGCCGGGCAACTGGGTCTGGGGCGCGTGGTGGTCACCGCAGACGGCAGCGCCTCGCTGGGCGGGGTGCCGCAGCCTGCGGGCACGGCGCTGATCGTGGACGGTGTGCCCTACCTGAGTGCCCGCACGCTGGCCGACGCGCTGAACGCCAACCTCAGCGCCGCCGACGACACGGGCCGCACGCTGACCCTGACCGCCCTGCGTGACGGCGGCAATCCGCTGGCCCCGCAGGCGCGCTTTTCCACCGATAAGGTCGTCTATGCCCCTGGCGAGCGCGTGGTGTACACCGAGTACGCCTATGACCCGGACGGCGCGGACATCACTTCTCGCAAATGGAGCAACCGCGAGGACGCTTTCTTTCAACCCGGCACGTACACGGTGGGCCTGAGCGTCACCAACAGCCGGGGCCTGAGCAGCAAGGCGTTTACCCGCACCATCACCGTGCAGGGTGCGCCGCTGGACAGCCCGTTGACCTACGCCCTCAAATACGCCGCCCCCGGTGACCGTTTCCCCGACTCGCAGGTGCTGAATTACCCCTCTGCGGCGGTGATGCCGGTGGCCGGGGCTTCCTTCCCCCTGATCTTCAGTGACAGCCCAGAAGTGCCCACCCAGAGCGGCGTGCTGTACCAGGACACGGTTTCGGGGCCGGTCCGCCTGCTGGGTTACCACCTGAACGGTCTGGGCAAACCCGCGCGGTTGTACGTGCTGGCCCGCAACATCGAGGACCGCGCCGTGGAAGTCCGTACGCTGCGGCAGGGCGAGACTGCGCCCACCCGCATTGAGGGACTGCTGGGACAGGTCACGCTGCTGGACTACTTTGCCAGCACCGGCGGCCCCACCCTGACCCTGGCCCCCGGTCAGGCCGCCGCCGTCTACGCCAGTCCCACCCTGAGCGTGGGCAGCGGCGCGAACATGATGCAGGACCTGACCGCCTCGGGCCGCGTGGAACTGACCTTTCTGATGCTGGAAGACGGTCTGCCCCCCAGTGCCCAGGTGTCCCAGCAGTTGCCGTACCTGAAGCCCGACGGCAAGCATGTGCGCGGCACCTTCCCGAATGCCGTGCGCCGCCTGCGGGTCAGCCTGACCACGCTGCCCGCCCGCATCGTGATCGGAGACGGGCAGCTTGATCCGGCCATCGACGGCATTGACAAGCTGACGGGACAGCCAGTTCGCCTGAGCGGCAACTACGGCGTGCTGTACGATCTGGAGGTCAACGGCGCGGCGGGCACGGCGGTGGCCCTCAGCCCGCGCGGGGGCCTGTACCGGGGGGCCATGAACGTGCAGGACGGCCCCCTGAGCCAGACCATCAAGCTGCCCAGAAGCGGCAACGCCATCAAGCCGCAGGAACCCGTGCTGCTGTGGCGCGCGGGATCGGACCGCCTGAACATCGACTTTATCCCCGCCAGCGGCAGCAATCTGCCGATCAGTCTGGTGTTCTACCGCGCCGGAAAAGCAGGGGCCAGCGGCGTGATGGACGGGTTGAAAACGTACCAGCCGTAAGCCTGGGCAATGCAAAAAGCCAGCCTGGGGAGTCTCCCGGCTGGCTTTCTCGGTCTGGGGTTACAGCTTGACTTCGCCCTCGTCGCCGCCGTCCCAGTAATGCACGCGGGTGGCGTCTACCTGAATCATCACGATGTCCGGCGTGTCGATGCCGTCCTTGAACCATTTGTCCAGGTCCGGGGACCAGTGTTCTTTCATCTCAGCCTTATCGCGGCTCAACTTGGCGTTGCCTTCCACCGCCACCGAGAAGCCCTCTTGACCCATAAAGGCCAGCGAGACTTTGGGGTCCGCCTCGATCTCGCCCACGGTATGGGCGTCCTCGTAGGTGAAGTAATAGGAGGTGCCGTCGTACTCCACCTGCCCGTTGTTGCTCATGGGCCGCCCGGCGATATTGCCGTTGCTGGCGTGTGTGGAGAGCATGGCAATATCGATCTTGCCCATCTGCTTGGAAAGGTCAGCCAGTGTTTTGTCAGCCATGCTGCCAGTCTGGGAGTGCGGGGGCCGCGCTGAGGTCAAGTTGGATAAATGCCGTTTTAAGTTCCGGTTCGATGACCGGCCCTGTAGAGCGCCAGATTCAGGCCGGGGCCAGGGCGTCCGGCACGCGCACGGTGAACCCGGCGGCCTGCGCGGGCGTGCAGTTCTGCGGCCAGATCGGTGTGTAGAAGGCGGCTGGCAACGCTGCACGCTGAGAGGCATCAGGGCCGTGGGCGTCAGGGACATGGCCCGGAGCAGAGCGGAGGCGGGTTCACGGCAGTCCCAGAGGACGGGATGCAGACCCAGGAATGGTCTGGATAGCCTGTCTAGACAGAAAAAGTGACCAGATTGACGTTTTCATGTGTAAAGTGTAAAAATTCACACATGGTGAGCGGATTTCAGAAGTTCTTATTGCGTGGCAATCTCATTGATCTGGCTGTGGGTGTCCTCATCGGGGCGGCCTTCGGCAAGGTGGTGGATTCCTTTACCAGCGGCCTGATTCTGCCGATCATCGGCATTTTCGGCGGCGTGCCGGACTTCTCGGCGTTGACCTTCGCCATCAACGGCAGCGTTTTCAAATACGGCCTGTTCCTGACCAACGCGCTCAGCTTTGCCCTGACGGCGGCCATCATCTACTTCTTCGTGATCATCCCCTTCAATCACCTGATGGAACGGTTCAAGCGCGAGGAGAAGCCGCCTGTGGCCGAACCCAGCAACGAGGAAAAGCTGCTGGCCGAGATTCGCGACGCCCTCAAGGCCCAGTCCGTGGGCAGCGTGCCACCCAGGCTCTAGAGCATCTGTTTGAAGGTGAGGCGCGGTTTCCCGTTCGGGACCGCGCCTCATTGATGTCCTGTCATGCGGACATGTCCCGCACGTTTGGGTGCGGGGGCGCGTAGCGTGGGCGGATGAGCGATTCTCCTGCTGACCCCGCCAACGACGCTGCGCCCAATGCCGACTGGACCGATACCGACTGGGGCTACGAGACCGCCGCCGTCCAGTCCGGCATTCCGCGCGGGCTGGGGCAGACGATCGGGTTTCCCATCCACGCCGCCGCCGCCTTCCAGTTCGACACGCTGGAGCAGGCGCAGGATGAATTCCAGAACAACATCGGCCTGAGCTACGCCCGCATTCAGAACCCCACCACCCGCGCGCTGGAAGCCCGGATCACGGCGCTGGAGGGCGGGGCAAACACGGTGGCCCTCGCCAGCGGACAGGCCGCCACCCTGACCGCCATCCTGGGCGTGTGCCGCGCCGGGGACCATGTGGTGTCGGCCTCCAGCCTGTTCGGGGGCACCACCGGAATGCTGAATAACATCCTGCCGCTGATGGGCATTTCCGCCACGCTGGTGGACAACACCCCGGACGCCGTGCGCGCCGCCATGCAGGACAACACCCGGCTGGTCTGGGCCGAGATGATCAGCAATCCTGCCGGGGACGTGGCGGACATCACGGCATTCGCCCAGATCGCGCACGAATACGGCGCGCTGCTGGCCATCGATAACACCTGCGGCGGCGTGGGCTACCTGTGCCGTCCACTGGACCACGGCGCGGACATCGTGGCGCAGTCGCTGACCAAGTGGGCGGGCGGCCACGGCAGCGTGATGGGCGGCAGCGTCACTGTGGGTGCGCGGCACGATCTGGGCCGCAATCCTATCTATACCGAGGGCGGCGAGAACAGCATTCTGAAGGTGCGGGGTGACAACGCTCTGGCGTGGCGGCAACGCTGGCTGGGGGCCAGTCAACTGGGCATGACCCTGGCACCCCACAGCGCCTTTCTGATCGCGCAGGGCCTGGAAACGCTGGCGCTAAGGCTGGAGCGCGAGAGCCATACGGCGCTGGAACTGGCCGGGTGGCTGCGGGCACATCCGGGGGTAGGCCGGGTCAGCTATCCGGGCCTGGAGGACCATCCGTTCCACGCGCAGGCACAGCGTTATCTGGGCAACGGCTGCGGCGCGGTGCTGGCCTTCGAGGTCCCGGACCCCGCCGCCTTCCTGTCGCGCCTGCGGGTGCTGCGGGTGGCCCCCAACCTGGGCGACGTGCGGACCCTGGTTGTTCACCCGTGGACCACCACCCACGGACGTGTTCCCGAGGCCGCCCGCATTGCTGCCGGGGTCAGCCCCCAGACCATCCGCATGAGCGTGGGCGTGGAGGCGCTGGCCGATCTGAAGGCGGATATCGCGGCGGCGCTGTAGGACCGTTGGCCGTCTGAACGTCAAAAGCTTCTTACAGCCAGGGTTTCTTGCCCACCAGATAGTCGCGCCCAAAGTCCGCATCGGATTTGGTCAGGTACAGGATGCCTTCCACCAGGCCCAGCAGCCCCAGCGCGGAGCTGACCACGCCCGCCAGCGGCAGGGTGATGAACAGGCCGAAGCCCAGGGTCAGTAGCCCGATCAGCAGCGCCAGAACCCAGACGCCGATGTTGGCCCCCAGGATCAGGATGCCCTGGGTGTTCATGCCCAGATAGAACTTGTGGACGCCTAGGCTGCCCAGGAAAATGGCGAGCAGGCCAGCGATCAGGCGTTTCTGGGCCACGTCGCCCGCGTGGGTGGGAGCTGGCGCGTAGGGGGTGATGGGCCGTTCGTCGGCTACGCGTATGGTGGGCCGCTGCGGTTCGCCCCAGGCGTCCAGATCCGGGGCAGTGGGGCGGGGACTACTGGGCTGGGGGGCGGTGTGTGGCGCGTTAGGGCGGGCCGGGGGCGGGCTGCCAGTCACGCGGGAAATCCAGTCGTCGGTTTCTGCCGCTGGGGCCGGGGCGGCGCGCGCGGGTTCGGGAATCCGCAGATCACCCGCCGGTGGGGGCGTTTTGCTGAGGTTGGGCCGGGTTGAATCCGGGGCGTGCGTCTGTCCGCTGCTGCCCGAGCCGCTGCCCGGTGTGCCCAGCACGTCGTCCACCCAGGACGGGGCGTTGCCCTGCGCCCTGCCTGCCGCCGGGGTCTTCTGATCGTCAGGATTCGTCATGGTTCACATTACGCCCCAAACGTGACCGGGGTTGCATCCGCCAAAAGAGGCAGCCGCGTTTACCCCGCCCGCACGCCCGTCGCCACCAGCACCGGGACGGGCACAGTCAGCGGTTGCCCGGCGAACAGAAGTTCCAGTTCGGCCAGATGATCGGTCTGAAGCTGGCGGCGCACCTCGGAGGGAAGGGCGGCCAGCGGCGCACCTTCCATGCCCGCCTCAATGTCGTCCCAGCGGTCCTGTGGCGTGGGCAGGGGGTAGGGCAATTCCTGAAGGTCCACCGTGACCTCCTCGAAACCCGCTTCCCGCAGGAGCTGGGCCGCCGCGTCCGGCGAGGGCAGGCGGCCCAGTGGCGGAAAGCCCATCAGGCCCTTGCCGAACGAGCTGAAGACCACGCGCCCGCCGGGCCGCACCACCCGCCGCCACTCGCGCAGGGCCGCGTCCATCTCCGGCACGAAGAACAGGCCCGAGGCGCAGGCCACGCCGTCAAATTCCGCGTCCGCCAGGGGTAGGGCCGTCGCATCTGCCTCCACGAATGACACCTGTGGCTGTCCCGCCGCCTTGTTCCGCGCCACCGCCAGCATTCCCGGCGACAGGTCCGCGCCCACCACCCGCCCGCCCGCGCCCACCGCGTCGGCCAGGGCCAGGGCCAGCGTGCCAGTGCCGCACATCACGTCCAGCAGCGTTTCACCGGGCTGCGCGTCAAACCGCTGCGCCAGATACAGCGCCGTCAACGGCAGAAAGCCCATGCGGTCATAGTGCGCCGAGAGGGTATCGAACAGCCGGACATTCTGTGTCGCGCGCTCGTCTGGGTTCATGGTGGCTTCAGCTTATTCCTCTGTGGCCCCTAGACTGACCCATGCCCTGGATTGAAACCGTTCCCTACGCCGACGCCACGGGCCGCCTGAAAACCCTGTATGACCGCGTCAAGGGGCCGGGCGACGCCGTCGATAACATCATGGCGATGCACTCGTTGCGGCCCCACAGCATGGAGGGGCACATGGCGCTGTACAAGGCCGTGCTGCACCACAGCGGCAATGCCCTGCCCAAGTGGCTGCTGGAAACGCTGGGCGTCTGGGTCAGTTCGCTGAATGCCTGTGCCTACTGCGTGGAACACCACTTCGCCGGGCTGAGGCGACTGCTCAAAGACGACGTGCGGGCCGACGCGATTCGCCGCGCGGTAGAGGCGCGTGATCCCGCCGCCGCTCCGCTGACCGACGCCCAGCAACAGGCCCTGCGCTATGCGGAGAAGCTGACGCTGACTCCGTCTGCCGTCTCAGAAGCGGATGTTGCTGTTCTGCGAAGCGCTGGTTTCACCGATGGCGAGATTCTGGAGATCAATCAGGTCACGGCCTACTTCGCCTACGCCAACCGCACGGTGCTGGGGCTGGGCTGCTCCACGGACGGCGACGTGCTGGGCCTCTCGCCCGGCGACTCGGACGATGCCGGGAACTGGAACCATTCCTGACACGCAACAGAGCAGGGGGCCGGAAGGCTGACAGTCCCCGTTTGAGCTGCGTGCTAGCGTCGCCGCCATGACCCCATCCAATGAAATTTTCTTCGATTTTGTCTGCCCCTACGCCTGGCGCGGCCTGGAACTGGCGCAGGTGCTGCGGAAAGCGGGCGAGCAGCAGTTCACCCTGAAGCACTTCTCACTGGTGCAGGGCAACCACCCCGACAACGCGGGTCAGAAGGAACCCGTCTGGTGGCTGACCGATCAACCGGGCGACGCGGGCGAGCGTTTCCAGAAATCCAGCCTGCTGGCCTTTCTGGCGGCGGTGGCGGCGGCGAAGCAGGGCGAGGATGCCAGTTGGGAGTTCAGTCTGGCCCTGTTCCGCGCGGTCCACGAGGACAAGAAACCGCTGGACGAGGACGTCGTGATGGCCGCAGCGAAGGCCGCCAATCTGGACCTGGACGGGTTCGCCGCTGACCGCAAGGACGACGACGCCCTGCGCGCCAGCCTCCGCAGCGATCTGGCCGAATCCGCTGAGATCGGTGTGTTCGGTACGCCCACCTTTGTCCTGCCCGGCGGGGAAGCCGCCTACTACCGCTTCGAGAACCTGACCCGCGATCTGGAAACGGCCCGTCAGTGGTGGAACCTATACGGCGAGGTGCTGCACTCCGGCGCGGGCATTGCCACAGTCAAGCGCGCGAAAAACCGTCCGGCGAAGAAGGCATAGAGACACGTCTCGTTCCGCGCTGGAACAGTCACCCGGCCCTTTCCCAGCGGAGAGGGCTTTTTCTATGGCTTCCGGCTGATGCCCAGCGCCCGCGCCACCTCGCCCTCCGGCTGCTTCAGACCGCTGCGAACATCCATGTAGTCGCGGTACAGCGTGCCAAAGCCCAGCATCAGCACCGCCATGACGCCGTGATCATCCACCTGAAGACCCTGCAAGCGAAAGCCCGCGCGCAGTTTCGGGATCAGCACAGCGTTGTTGGTGGCGTGGTGGTGGCTGCGGACCAGATCGTAGCCCTGGGTTTGCAGCGTCCTCAACACAGGCGGCAGCACGCGGGAGTACAGGCCCCGGCCCCGGTGTGCGGGCAGCAGCGCGGTGTTGACCATGTAGGCCGTGCGGGCGTCCCACTGGCGGGAATAGTGCCAGCCCACCACCTCGTTCTGGTGGCCGATCAGCCAAGTGTACTGCGGATATTCCGGGGATTCGAGGCGCGGAGGCGTGGGCCAGTTCAGGGAAACGCTGCTGTACACGGCGTCCTCTAACTGGGTATAGATGTCGTAATAGGTCGCGTAAGCGACGGGGCGCAGGACGTAGCCGCCGCCCAGATCGGTGTCGTCGCCCTGACATTCTGGCATGGGGACGGCAGAGGGAGCCGTTTTCTGGGCTTGAGGCGTGGAGGGCAATCCCAGCCGCCGCGCAACCTCACCCCTTGCCGCCTGGAAGCCGCTGCGGACGTGCATGGCTTCCCGGTATGTGTCATCCAGACTCAGCGTCAGGGCCACGTTCAGCCCGCCCTCGTACAGATTCAAACCCTGGATGAAAAACCCGGCGTGCAGCTTGGGCACGATCACGGCGTTGTTGGTGGCGCGGTGGTGGCTCTGGACCAGGGTGTAGCCTGCTGCCCGGAAGGCGTCCAGCAGGTGTGGTAACAGGCGGGTATACAATCCGCGCCCCTGGTGTTCGGGCAGGATTCCCGTGTCGGCCATGTCCACCGTGCGTTCGTCTTTCTGGTGCGCGAAGCTCCAGCCGATCAATTCCCCAGATGCGTAGATGCCCCAGGCAAACGTCTCGCCCAGTGGCGGCGGCGCTTTGGTCTCAGGCCCGAAGGCATACAGAGAGTTGCCACCGAAAATCTGGTCTTCCAGCCGGGCGCAGGCGTCGCGGTAGGTCTGGATGGGGATGGGCCAGGCGCTGTAGCCGCCGCCGAGGTCTATTTCTCGCCCGTCCACACTGTTCCCGTCGGCTGCTGCTGAGTGATGCAGTGGAACGAGCCGCCGCCCTCGATGATCGCGCGGCTGCTCAGGCCAATGACCTCTCGCCCCGGAAAGAGCGGCGTTAGGATGTCCAGTGCGCGGGCGTCATTTGAATCGCCGTACTGCGGCACCACCACGAAGCCGTTGCCGATATAGAAGTTGGCGTAGGTGGGCGGCAATCTTCCCTCTGCGCCCTCCAGATACTCGGCGGGGAGGGGCAGTTCCACGATGCGGAAGGGCTGGTCCTGAGCGTCCGTCATCTCCCGCAGCGCCGCCAGATTGGCCGACATGACCGCGTGGTTGGGGTCTGTCCTGTCCGCCTCCACGCTGGTGACAATCGTCCGCTCATCCGTAAACCGGGTGATGGTGTCGATGTGGCCGTCGGTGTGGTCATTTTCCAGGCCTGCGCCCAGCCACAGCAGCTTGCTGACGCCCAGGTATTCGCGCAACCAGTCGGCGTATTTGCCTGCGTCCAGGCCCAGATTGCGCGTCTCGGTCAGCAGGCAGGAACGGGTGGTCAGCGCCACGCCCGCGCCGCCGATTTCCAGTGCGCCGCCCTCCAGCACCACCGGGACATCCCAGTGAGGGGCGTTCAGGATGTGGGCCACGGCTTCCGGCACGCGGTCATCCTCGGCGTAATCAAATTTGCCGCCCCAGGCGTTGAAACGCCAGTTGACCAGGGAAACCTCGCCAGAGGCGCGAGTAACGAACAGTGGGCCGTTGTCGCGGATCCACACGTCGTTCAGTGGCACCTCGTGGAAGGTCACGTCGGCCCCGGCCAGACGCTCGGCGGCGTCCTGACGGCTGTGGGCATCGCAGGTCAGCAACTGCACCGGCTCGAAGCGGGCAATCGTGCGCACCAGCTCAGCGAATTCGGCGCGCACGGCCTCCAGATGGCCGAACCACAACTCGTCGTCGGCGGGCCAGCTCATCCAGGTGGCGGCGTGCGGTTCCCATTCCGGGGGCATGGCAAAGCCCAGGCTGCGCGGCGTGGCATCGGTGGCGGAGAGGTGATTCATGGGCCAGAGTTTAGTGCGGGCCGTGAGGGTTCAGCCCAGCTTCTCCACCACAAACGCTTTCAGCTCTGCCGCGTCGTTGTCCATCGCCGTGTAAAAGCGCGGCTGTTCCTCAATGCCCTCAAAGCGTGCTGGGCGCGGCGGCGTGCGGTTCACGGCTTCCTCCACCGTTCCCTCGAATTTGGCGGGCAGGGCGGTTTCCAGGCAGACCATCGGCACCCCGGCCCGTGCGTACCGCTCACCCACCAGCAAGCCGTCGGCGGTGTGCGGGTCAATCAAACGCCCGAAACGCTTGTCTGCACGGCGGATGGTGTCCAGTCGGTCCTCGTGGTTGCTGCGCCCGCCCACCAGACCACTGGACTTCACCGCTTCCCAGTGGGTGCTGTCGCTCAGATCAACCGCACGCGACTCGCCCACCTCGGCCCACCACGCGCGGGTCTGCACGCCGTCCGCCCCGGCCACCAGATACAGATACCGCTCGAAGTTGGACGCCTTGCCGATGTCCATGCTGGGGCTGGAGGTCTGCGCCACCTGTGCCGCTTTCCGCACCCGGTACACCCCGGTAGAAAAGAACTCGTGCAGTACGTCGTTCTCGTTGCTCGCCACCACCAGTTGCCCAATCGGAAGGCCCATGCGCCTGGCCAGATACCCGGCGAACACGTTGCCAAAATTGCCGGACGGCACGCTGAAATCGGCCTGTTGTCCGGCGGGCAGGTTCAGAGCAAAGTACGCCTTGAAGTAATACACCGCCTGCGCCAGCACCCGCGCCCAGTTGATCGAATTGACGGCCCCGATGGTGTAGCGGGCCTTGAATCCGGCGTCGGCGTTGACCTCTTTCACCAGATCCTGGCAGTCGTCGAACACGCCATTCACGGTGATGTTAAAGATATTCGGTTCATTGATGCTAAACATCTGCGCCTGTTGAAACGCGCTCATACGCCCGTGCGGCGACAGCATAAAGACGTTCACGCGGGCCTTGCCCAGCATGGCGTACTCCGCCGCCGATCCGGTGTCGCCCGACGTTGCGCCCAGGATATTCAGATGCTCGCCCCGCCTCTCCAGCACGTATTCAAACACCTGTCCCAGAAACTGCATGGCAATGTCCTTGAAGGCCAGCGAGGGACCGTTGGACAGCTCCAGCAGGTACAGATCGGAGTCGCCCAGCCGAACCAGTGGGGTGATCTCGGCGCTGTGGAACACGTCTGGGTGATAGGTGGCCCGCAGCATCTCGCGCAGGTCTTGCTCGGGAATGTCGTCGATGAAGGGCCGCATGACTGCGTAGGCCAGCGCTGAATACTCCAGGCCGCGCAGCCCCTCCAGCTCGTTCGGGCTGAACGTCGGGATGTGTTCGGGCATGGCGAGGCCGCCGTCCGGGGCCAGCCCCATCAGCAGAACATCCGAAAAGCCCCCCAGATCACGCAGGCTACGAGTCGACACGTACTTCATGGGGGTCACTCTAGCGAGTGTGACTGCTGGGCGTAGGGCAGGGACTAGGGGAGGAATCTGGCCGCGTCAGCCTCATGCCCCGGTACGCTTATTTTCCTATGACCAGGGTCAACCGCTGGGCTGCGCTGTTCTCCCGCCTCGTCGCCGCCTTGAGACTGACCTCTCCCGCCGCCGTCTGGACGGGTACGCCGGGCAGATACACCGTGTGCAGCCGCGCGGATTTTCCCCTGACCACGAACAGGCTGGCCTTCACATTGCCCGCCATCACGCAGATGGCCTTCTCCGGGCAGCGGCTGTCGGTGAAGCGCAGCAGGGTGATTTTTGCGCCGTTCAGCGTGGCCGTCTGTCCGGCTCTCAGCGTCATGGAAGCGGCAGAGGCGACGGGCAGGGCTGAGAGCATCAGCGTCAGGAGCAGGGTTCCGAACATGCTGCCAGTACGGTTCGCAGGCGCGTCGGGTTTCAGCCCAGCAGGTTTCAGCCCAGCAGGCCGGGAAGTTCGTCCTCGACACTGGCCAGGGCGCGGAACTGGCTTGCCTTGTCGCGCAGGCCCATCTGGTCATAGCAGCCCGACAGTTTCAGGGCGAAGAACTGCACCGCCTGACAGTCCTCGCGGCACTCGGCGGCTTCCAGGCAGGCGCGGTAGTGCTGCACCGCCAGATGGTACTGGGCGGCCCCGGCGGCCTGTTCAGCGCGGCAATGGCTCATTCGCAGGGACACAATGTCGTTCAATACCCGGCTCACAGCGGTCATGTCTGGCAGTTTAAGCAGAGAGGGGGGCATATGAATGAAAGATGAAGCAGGTTTGGCTGCACGAAATGTGCGTGTTCAACGTTGTTTTTCGGCTGTGGGTTAAATGTCCCGAGTACATTTCCGCTTCGGATGTACTGGACCGAGTACAGACAGTGTGATCCTCAAGAACAGTGGGTTACTGACAGGGGCTAAAGCGCGGGCCAGCCGCCACCAACTCGGGGCGAGGCTGAGGCGGATGACCTACCCGGCAGTTGTCTCAGACCAGCCGCGCCCGCATGCTCAGCGCGGGCAGGTTGATGTCTACCAGCCGCACCCGCAGCGCCGTTCCCACGGGCGCAGGCGTGCTGAAGGGCAGATCGTAGGCCAGTTCGGGAATCAACAGGGTGGCCTGCGGTCCCCGGCGGTCCACCACCACCGCCTCCCACTCGCGGTCCGGCTGTGCGGCGGCGTACCGAAGGGTGTGGTGCTTGCGGCTCAGGCGCTCGGCCTGGCGGGTGGCGTCGGCGTTCAGGGTGGCCTGGGCAATGTGGGCGGCCACCACCTTGCCGTCCAGCGGTTCCCGGCCTGTCAGCGCGGCGCGCAGTTGCTGATGCACCACCAAGTCCAGATACCGCCGCATGGGGCTGGTGGCCTGCGCGTACAGGTCCAGTCCCATGCCGGAATGCGGCCCCGGCGACGGCTGGAAACGCGTGCGGGCCAGCGTTTTGCGCCGTGCCCACTGCACGCCCAGGCCCTCGCCGCGCACCTCACGGCTGGGATCGGCCTGGGTGGCGAACGGCAGGGGAATCTCGTGATCGTCGGCGTAGATGGCGGTGGCCCAGCCCGCCAGCGTCATGCATTCCTGCACCACAGCCCGCATCTCTGGCTTCGGCAGCGGCGTCACGGACGCGCCGTTTTCGTCGGCTTTAATCTTCACTTCGGGCAGGTCGATGCTCAGCGCACCCTCGGAATCGCGCAGTTCCTTGCTGGCGCGGGCCAGCCGGGCCAGGGTCACGAAGGGTTCCTCACCCGCTTCCAGCTTTGCCTGTGCGCCCATGTAGGTCAGCCGCGTGATCCGCACGGTGGTCAGCGCCACGTCCACGGCGTCGGCGTTGCCGTCGGCGTCCAGGTCCAGCGAGATGGACAGCGCGGGCATGGTGTCGTGCAGGCCCAGCCCGGTCTTCTCGATCAGGGCGTCGGGCAACATGCCAATCGTCTGGTCCGGCAGGTACAGCGTCGCGCCGCGTGCGCGGGCCTCCAGGTCCAGTTCACTTTCCGGCGGCACCAGCGCGGCCACGTCCGCCACATGCACCCAGAGGCGCGTCAGACCACCCTCCAGAGCCTCAATGCCTATCGCATCGTCCGGGTCACGGTTGCCCTCGTCGTCGATGGCGTAGGCGGGCAGGTGGGTCAGGTCCAGCCGGTCCTCGTCGGCAAAATCCGGCACGTCCAGCGTCAGGTGGGTCAGCGCCGCGCCCAGACGGTCCGCGTAGGGCGTCTTCGCATCGTTCCAGATGCCCAGGCGCAGCAGCAGCGTGTGGGCGGATTCCGGCGTCTCGGGCAGGTTCATCTCGCGTAGGGTGCGGCTCTTTTCCGCCTTGCCGCGCGCCAGCAGTTCCACATCGGTGCGCTGAGCAGGGGTGAGTTCGGGCAATGTCATGGCGTCAAGCATAGGGGAGAGGAAAGGACGGGTGGGCAGACGGCCTGAAATGCGGGAGGCTGATTGAAGTGGGAATGAGTGAATAGAAAGTTGAGATTTCTATAGGCGGATCTGATCCGCCAGCCTCACCTCTCAATATGCGTGTGGTAGAGGGAAAATTCTGTCTGCGAAAATCAGATGCTAAAACACGTATTGACATTCTGATAGATATATGTTTCTATTCTCTCAAGGAGAACGATATGAATGAACAGCAATCGCCCGCAGAGGAGTTCCGTTCACAGGTGCAGCGTCTGGTGGCCGAGGGCAAACTCACCGCCGAGGAAGCCGCCGGGCTGCTGGAAGGCACGCCCGCCGACGAGCCGGAAGCCGTGATGCCCGCCGCCCAGCAGGGCAGTGTCAGCGACATTCCTGCCGACCTGACACTCAGGGTCAGCGGCTACACCCTGACCGTGCTGCACGACGCCTCGCTGGACACGCCGCACCTGAGCGCCAACGAGGACGGCGTGTTGCGCCTGACCGGCACGCCGAAGGGCTGGCAGGTTCAGCGTGTGGATCACGCCAGAGGCCACTGGGGCAATGTCAAGGCCATCCTCTCGGTGCCTTTTGTGCCCCGGCATGTGCGCGCTTCGGTGGAGGGCGGCAACCTGACCCTGCCCGATCTGGGCGGCGAGCTGTGGGCCGACGTGAACGGCGGCAACGTCCGCATGGGCCGCGCCGCGAGCCTGAAGGCTGAGGTCAACGGCGGCAACCTGACCGCCGCCGAGGTGAACGGCCCCACGCATCTGAACGTCAACGGCGGCAACCTCACGCTGAGCGGCGCGCACAGCCTGAACGCCAGCGTCAATGGCGGGAACCTCAAGTGGGCCGGGGTGCTGGCGGGCGGCGATCACCGGCTGGAAGTCAACGCCGGAAACGCCACCCTGCACCTGCTTCCTGGCAGCAGCCTGCGCGTGGACGCCGACGTGACCGTGGGCGCGTTCAAGGCCGACTTTCCCACCCGTAAGAGTGGCGGCTTCATGAACACGCAGCACGCCGGGGAACTGGGCAGTGGCGCGGCTTACCTGTCCTGTAAGGTGGCCGCCGGGCAGGTCAAGCTGCTCACCGAGGATGCGAAATGAGCGCTGCGTCTTCCCCCCGCACGGCTTCTTCCGCCGTCACGGTCCGCTCTGAGAAGGGTTACCGCGTGATCCGCCGCGTCCGGCAAGCTGCCGCCGAAGTGCCTCGCCCCAGCCTCCTCGGAAGATTCTGGCAGCGCCTGGAAGCCATGCTGCATGTCACGCCCGAGCAGTGGCACGCGCAGGGGCTGGCCCGGCAGTCGGGTTTGGACGGGGGCGATCTGCGCGGCAGGGCCGTGATGTCAGGCGAGCGTGCCCTGCTGGTTGCCTCCGCTGGGTCAGCGTCCAGCCGCCGCCCTTCGCAGGGTGACCTTCCATGACCGTTCAGATGAAACCGCCCACCCACAGGAGGACCCCATGAAAGAGAAAGTCAAACGTCTTCTCGATCTGGTCCGCGCGGGCCGCCTGAGCCTGGAGGACGCCGGGCCGCTGCTGGCCGCCCTGAGCGCCAAACTGGCCCTGACCGACAGTGACCGCGAACTGATCGACTCGCTCCTCAAGCGCGACGAGCTGGACACCGGACAGGTGGCCGAACACCTGCTGCTGCTGCGCGGCGTGCGTGATGTGCCGCCCCCGCCGCCACGGCCACCCCCATTCCCTGGAAACCAGCCCCCCGGAGGCTTCGGCAACCCGCGTACAGACGACGAACGCGGCCCGCAATGGGCCTGGGACCCCGGCAGCCGCCCCCGCGCGGGCAGAGGAGGCATAGAAGGCATGGTAGACCGCATCACCGATACCGTGGAGCGCGCTGTCGAGGGCGTGTTCGAGGACAAGACACCCCAGTACGACTACCAGTATCAATATGGCAACTCGCGCTCCGGCTCGGCCCGCATCCTGCGGATTCAGGTGGAGTCCGAGAACGGCGACGAGTACAGCGCCAACCTGCCGGTCAGCCTCGCCCCGCATCTGCACAAGCTGATTCCGCCGCATGGCATCCGCGCGCTGGAGAGTGCCGGATTCAGCCTGGAAACCCTGCAACTGCTGATCGAATCCGATCCCCCTCCCGGCGAACTGATCAGCGCCGAGGACAGCGCGGGCAACGAGGTCAGGATTTCTCTGAAGTGATGGAGCTGGAACTGGGGTTGGAACGGTGGGCGCAGGGGTGCGGAGAGCCTTGCGCCCTCCAGTCTGTCTCTGACCCCCAGACCCTGCCCGGCCATCTGCCACAATCGCGCCATGCCTGACCCCACCGCCGGAACGCGTTTTGCCGTCTACCTGTGTCCGCCCGCCGGATCGGCGCTGTACCAGATGGGGTCCGAACTGCTGGGTTTCGATGTGCGTGCAGGCCAGCCCGTTCCCCTGCCCGACTTTCTGCGCCCCGAGTGGCAAACCGACGCGGGGCCGTTCGGCTTTCATCTGACGGTGGCGGAGGGCTTTTCCACCGATCCGGCGTGGTGGCCCGCCATCGAGGCCGAGGCGCGCGCCTGCGTGGCCTGCCTCTCGCCCGACGCGGACCTGTCACTGAGCAACGGGCGCATCGACGTCTGGGACGATGGCGAAACGTGGGTGCTGCGCCTGGACCCTTCCCCGGCCTTGCTGGTGGCGCACACATTGCTGCTGGCCCGCCTCGCGCGCTTCGTGACTGACTCGCCCTTTGCTGGGCAGGTGGCCCAGGGCTTATATGCCAGACCGTTCGAGGGCGCGCGCATGTCGCTGCTGCACACGCCGCGCGGGCTGGATACCTGGGAGCCGCATTTCACGCTGGTCCAGCCCTACGGCGGCCATGACCCGCAGGCGCTGCGCCGCGCACTGGAGGACCATGTCCGCCCTTTCACCACACAAAAATACACCTCTCTGACCCTGTTCGAGAAACCGGAGGGCCAGGAACGCTGGCGGGTGCGCGCCGAATTGCCGCTGGGTGACTGAGGCTGGGGGCTGGTGTTGGGGGGGACTGGTGGGGGGAGGGACCGGATTTCCGCACCTGCTGCTCTGCATTTCCCCGTACACTCTGGAGTGTGATGAGCAATGGCCTGATGCGAGTAACGGTGGCGACGGGAAACGCCGGAAAAGTGCGCGAGATCGAGGCGGCGCTGGCCGATCTGAACTGGGACTTGCAACCGGTGCAGGGCGTGCCCATGCCCGAGGAAACCGGAGCCACCTACGCCGAGAACGCCGCCATGAAAGCCTGCACGGTGGCGCTGATGACCCGCACCACGGCGCTGGCCGACGACAGCGGCATCGAGGTAGAGGCCCTGAACGGCGAACCCGGCGTCTACAGCGCCCGGTTCGGGGGCCGCGACAGCGATCTGGAGCGCAATGTGTACCTGCTGGAAAAACTGCGTGGGCAGGTCAATCGCCGCGCCAAATTTGTCTCGGTGCTGGTCCTGGCCCATCCCAACGGACAGGTGGAATCGTACCGGGGCGAGCTGTCCGGCACCCTGCTGGAAGGCCCACGCGGCGACGGCGGCTTCGGCTACGATCCCCTGTTCGTTCCCGACGGCCAGACCCGCACCCTGGCCGAGATGAGCGTGGCCGAGAAGCAGGCCATCAGCCACCGGGGCAAGGCGCTCGCGGCCCTCAAGGCGGCCAAACGCGGAAGCTGAAGCCGGGTTAGGCCGTTTCCACTCGCGTTTCCACGCTAATCTCGCTGTTCAGGCTGGAGGCCACCGAGCAGTATTTCTCGTGGCTCAGGTGCGCGGCCCGTTCCAGCGCCTCGGCGGTAATGCCCTCGCCGCCCGCAATATGGCGCACGGTGATGTGGGTGTAGCGTTTGGGATCCGTGTCGGCCCGCGTGCCCTCCACCTCGATGCGGTAACTCGCCAGCGGGGTGCGGCGTTTTTTCATCACCTCCACCACGTCGTAGGCCGTGCAGGTCGCCAGCGCGCCCAGCAGCGCTTCCATCGGGGAAACGCCGATCTTGGTGGCGCTGTTGTCGATCAGCAGTTGCTGCCCGCTCTCGCTGACGCCCAGGTAGCGCTGCTCGCCCAGCCAGGTGACATTCAGGGTTTTTTTCGGGGTAGAGGTCATGCCAGAAGGCTAGAGCATCGGCGGCAGGCCAAATGAAACCGCCCAGGCGATGGTGTCCTGGGCGGCTTTTAAAGATGTCTTGCGCTGCGCTTAGCTGAAGTCCAGCAGGCTGCGCCCGTCCTTCTCGCGGTCCTCGGCCACCTTGCCCAGAATGAAGAAGGTGGGTGCCCAGTGGCCCAGAAACAGGCCGTCGCGCTCCTTGGTGTCCTGATCGTGGCCGCTCTTGGCCTTGCCGCGCAGGAAGTTGGTGGCTGAGAGGACGATGGAGGCGTAACCGAGGATGTACAGCACGTTTGAAGTCTTCATAGGGGCAATCTGGCCTGTGACGGTGGGCCGGATGGTGCCCTGCCCCCTAATCTCAGCGCTGCATGGAGGTTGTTCCAGCAATCCATGAACACTCTGTGGACGCTTCGGCGCTTGATGGCGGTCTGGCCCCGAACAGCGCTCCACGCCTCTATTTTCCCACGGCGGCCACCCATCATTCCTCTACTGACAACGTAAGCCCGCAAGCAGTCTCAGCCACGGTTTAACCAAGTGATCCTCCGTTTTCATGTCCTCCGTGTTTCATGGGTCATGCTCTCTCCCAACCCACGACGCGCGGCCCTGCTGGGCGGCCTGCTGACCCTGGCCCTCGGCTCCTGTGCGGTGGTCCAGCGCCCCGACGCCACCAAACCCAACGCCGGGCTGACCCTTCCGGCGGGCTTTCAGGCGGACCTGTACGCCGAGAACCTGGGCAAGCCGCGCCTGATGGCCTTCGCGCCGGGCGGCGACCTGTTCGTGGCGGACGCGGGCAAGGACCCCGGCACCGGGCGCGTGCTGATGCTGCCGGATCGCGATAAAAATGGTGTTCTGGACGCAGCGCAGACGTACCTGTCCGCGCTGGACCGACCCAACAGTCTGGCTTTTCACGGTGGTTACCTGTATGTGGCCAACACGGACGGCGTGATCCGTATGCCCTACAGGGACGGCGACCTGAAGCCGGAGACGGCCCCCGAGAAGATCATTACTCTGCCCGCCGGGGGACAGCACCACTCGCGCACCATCGTCTTTGGTCCAGACGGCAAACTGTACGTGGCGATGGGCAGCACCTGCAATGTCTGCGAGGAAGAGGACCCCCAGCGCGCCACCGTCTGGGTCTATGACGCCGATGGCAAGAATGGCCGCCCCTTCGCCACGGGTCTGCGAAACGCCGTGGGCCTGGAATGGTTCGAGGGCACCCTGTACGCCACGGCCAACGGGCGCGACATGGCCGGGAAAGATACTCCGCCCGAATCCTTTTTCCGCGTGCTGGACGGTAAGAATTACGGCTGGCCCTATTGTTTCCCTATGGCGGCGGGTGCCCCCCAGGTCTGGGACAGCGATTTTGGCAGGAAGACCCCGGCAGTCTGTGAAGCGGCCCAGCCGTCCTTTGCCACCACCACCGCCCACGCCGCGCCGCTGGGCATGGCGTTCTACACGGGCAAGGCGTTCCCCGCCGAATACCAGGGGCAGATGTTCGTGGCCCTGCACGGCTCCTGGAACCGCCCGCAAAAGAGCGGTTACAGCGTCATCACCGTGGACCCCAGAACAGGGGAGACGAAGGATTTCATGACTGGATTCCTGGGCGCGCTGGGTCTATCCACCTCGGGCCGCCCCGCCGATGTGCAGGTGGCCCCGGACGGCGCGCTGTTCGTCACGGATGACGGCAACGGTGTGATGTACCGGGTGACCTACCAGCAACCCTGAGCGGTGCGCACTGGCCGCGTCAGCCGCTGCTGAAAACCATGGACCTGCCTCCGAATATTGGTCTGCTGGACATCGGGGCAGGGAAGGGGACATCTGCCGTGGCTATGTTGATGCGAACGCGTCTGGAGCGAGGGCAAAACAAGGTGAGGGACAGCCCGAAGACCATCCCCCCACCTGCCAGAGCTTACTTGTCGAACTTGCCGTATCCGGCGGCGCTACGGCGCTGCGCCCCACGGGCATAATCCATCTGCATTTCCACCGTCTCGTGCTTGCCCTCGGTGAAGGTGGAGTCGTGAATCCAGTAGTTCAACCGGTCCTCGCCCAGTTGCACCCACAGCTTGTGTTCGTCGTCGGTGTCGCGCCAGAAGGCGACGTGTTCAAAGCCGTTGCCCTGCGCCCACTTCCTGATGTCGCCCAGCACGCGGGCCGCCTTGGGGTGGGTCATCTGGAATTCCTGACCGTCGGCTTCGTTGAGAAATTTAATGTCGGCCATAGTGGCTGTAGCGTACCTGAAACGGGGGAGCGGCAGGGCTGAGTTGGATCAACATGTCTTGAAAGTTGGACTTGTCGCTGGGGAAAAAGTCGGGCGCTATTCTCGACCCTGATGACAGTTCCGACTTCCCCTCTTAAAATTACTACCCTGAACGCCAACGGCATTCGCAGCGCCCTGCGAAAAGGGCTGGCCGACTGGGCGGCGCGCGAGGCCCCCGATGTGCTGCTGCTTCAGGAAGTGCGCGCCCCGCCCATGCCCGATGCCCTAGCCCATCTAGGATACGAAAGCGCGTGGTTTCCGGCGCAGAAGGCGGGGTACAGCGGCGTGGCGATCCTCTCCAAACAGCCGTTGGAAGACGTGCGCGTGGGCATGGGCCACGACGAGATGGACACCGAGGGCCGCGTGCTGAGTGCCCGGATTGGCGGCGTGCGTTACGTCAGCGTGTACCTGCCCAGCGGCAGCAGCGGCGCGGCGCGGCAGGGCTTCAAGGACCGCGTGCTGGGCGACTTTCAGGACTTCGTGGGTGGACTGGTGGCGGAGGGCGAACCCGTAATCATCGGCGGAGATTACAACGTGGCCCACCGCGAGATCGACATCAAAAACTGGCGCAGCAACCAGAAAAACAGCGGCTTTCTTCCCCACGAGCGCGAGTGGATGACCGCCCACCTCGGCAGCGGCCTGACCGACACCCACCGCGTCACCTTGGGCGATGAGGCTGAATATACGTGGTGGAGCAACCGCGCCGGAGCCTACGCCAACAACGTCGGCTGGCGCATCGATTATCTGCTGTCGGCAGGCGTGAATCTGGGCCATGTGCGGGTGGACCGGGGGGCGAAACTGAGTGACCACGCGCCGCTGAGCGGGTGGATCATCGTTTAACCGTTCAGGCCAACCTCACCGCACAGCAGCCTATTTCGCCGCCTGCACCATCTTCCCCGCACCCCGCCGCTCTGCCGCGTACACCGCCAGCCCGGCCAGGATGCCCCAGAATGCTGCCCCGATGCCCAGCGGGGTAATGCCGCTCAGCGTGACCAGAATGATGATCGGGGCGGCCAGACTGCCGGACTGCCCCTGGAACGCGCCCTGGAGGCTGCTGCCCATCGCGCCCAGCAGGGCGATTCCGGCCATGGCCGCCAGCGCCTCGGCGGGCAGGATGCCCATCAGATGCACGAAGGTTCCGGCGAACAGGCCAAAGCAGATGTTGATACCCCCGGCCCAGATGGCGGCGGTGTAGCGCTTCTGTGCGTCCGGGTGCGCCTCCGGGCCGCTGACGATGTTGGCCAGCAGTGCGCCCAGCGTCAGGTTGTGGCAGCCCACGAAAGCCGCGCCCAGGCTGGCGACGCCGCAGGTCCGCAGCACCGGCCCTGGCGCGGGTTCGTAGCCGTTGGTCTTCAACACGCCAAAACCCGGCACGAATTGCCCGGTAAAGGCCAGCAACGTCAGCGGCAGCGCCAGATTGACCGTGGCGTGCAGGCTGAACACCGGCAGTACAAATTGCGGCTGAGTCAGCGCGAAGCTGATCGGCGCGGGGTGCCACAGCCCCAGGCCCGCGCTGGCAAAGACGCCCACCACCAGCACGGCGGCCACCGCCCAGCGCGGCGAAACCTGCCGGATCACGAAGTAGGCCAGGGTCATGGCCCCCACCAGCGCAGGCTCCACGCCGAACGCCTGCGCCGCCTTAAAACCGAAGGGCAGCAGAATCGCGGCGTTCAGCGCGGCGGCCAGATGCGGCGGAATGGCCCCCAGCGCCCGCGTCAGCGGTTTAAAGGTGCCCAGGATAAAGACCAGCACGGCAGAGGTCACGAAGGCCCCCACTGCTTCTGGGAAGGGAATGCCGGGCAGCGCCGTGACCAGAAAGGCGATGCCAGGGGTGGACCACGTACTCAGAATGGGCATCCGCGTCCGCAGGCTCAGGAAGATGCCCGCCAGTCCGGTGAAGATGGCGTGCGCCCACAGCCACGACATGGCGGTGGTGTCGCTGAGGCCCGCCGCCTGCGCCACGCTGTAGACCAGCACGTTCGGCCCCGCCCAGCCGATGATCACGGCGATCAGTCCGGCCAGCACGGCGCTGGGCTGGGTGTCCCGCCAGAAGTTGCGAGGAGCGGCGGGATTCAGGGCAGGCGCGGTCATGGGGGTGATTGTGCGCCGCGATTGGACTGCTGACTAGTGGCAATGGCCTGCCTATTGGACCGCTTGTCTGGAATGTCCTTAGAAATGGACTGCTATGCTGGGCTTATGGATGCCCCCCGCTGGTCTGCGCTGCTTTCCGGCTGGAGGACTGGAAACGGTCCCCTGTACGAACTGCTGGCCGAGGCTGTACGCGCAGGTATTCGTGGTGGTCAGCTTCCGCCCGCTGAACTCCTGCCAGCAGAGCGGACCCTGGCGGAACTGCTGGGCATCAGCCGCAGCACGGTGGTGGCCGCCTATGACGCGTTGGAGGGCGGCGGCTGGATCACCCGCAAGCGCGGCAGCGGAACGCAGGTCGCGGCCACTGCGCCGCGTGCAGTAAACCTGCTGGCCCTGCGGACACCGTCCGTCCTGGCCCAGGGTGGAGAGGAATTCGATTTCACCATCGCTGTTCCATTGCTCCATGACACCCAGCGGCAGCAGATGCGCGAGGCCGCACTGGACGCCTTTCATGAGTCGCTGTATTACCCACTGGGCCTGCCCGATCTCCGCGTCCTGCTGGCCGAGATCTACACGCGGGAGGGCCTGCCCACCACGCCGGAAATGATCCTGATCACCAGTGGCGCGCAGGGGGCCATTTCGCTGCTGGCAAATGTCTTTCTGCGCCCCCGTGACCGGGTGCTGCTGGAAACCCCCACCTATTTCGGGGCCATCGACGCCTTCCGCGCGGCGGGGGCCGAAACGGTGGGCGTGCCTGTCACGGCGCAGGGCGTGGAGGCTGTGGCTTTCGCTGGGGCCGTAAAGCAGCATGCGCCACGTCTGGCCTTCCTGACCCCCACCTTCCAGAACCCCACCGGAACGGTCATGCCAATCCGCGCCAGGGAAAAGATTGCCGCTGCCGTGGCCGAGGCGAATCTGCCCACCATCGAGGACGACACCCTGATCGATCTTGGTTTCGAGGTGGAAGCCCCGCCGCGTATCGCCACCTTCGCCCCCGACGCGCCGATCTTCAATGTCGGTTCGCTGAGCAAGCTGTACTGGGCGGGACTGCGGGTGGGCTGGGTGCGCGTGCCAGCGGCGCACGCGGGGCCGGTGGGGCAGGCCCGGACCCTCTCCGATTTCGGCAGCAGTTTGCCAGGGCAGCACATCGCCCTGAACCTGCTTCAGGACCTGCCCTGGCTGCGGCAACAGCGGCGCGAGGCCGTCATGCCCGCCCGCGATCTGCTGGCCGATCTGCTGTGCCTGCATCTGCCCGAGTGGCGGTTCACCGTGCCGGGCGGCGGGCAATTCCTGTGGATAGAACTGCCCACCCGCCAGACCAGCGCGTTTACCCTCTGCGCGGCGCGGTACGGCCTGCGACTGTTCCCCGGCGCGTCAATGGGTGTGGACACCCTGCCCGACAGCTTTCTGCGTCTGCCCTTCACGCTGGACCCGGCCCGACTGCCCGAAGCCGTGCTGCGCCTGAAGGCCGCCTGGGACGAGTTTCAATTGCGCCAGGGACGAGAGCGGCTGGCCTGAACGGCTAGAGCTTCTGCTCTCCGGCGGGTTGCTTGAAGACCTGCACGTCGCCCTCTGGGTTGACCACCAGTTCCTCACGGGCCAGCGTGGCGTCGAAGGTCCGGGTCTCGATCACCTGCCGCTTGCCGATGCTGATCTGCTCGCGGACCACTACGCGCTTCTCGATCCGCGCCTCCTCGCGGTAGACCAGCAGTTCGCGTCGTTCGCCGGGGGCCAGTGGGGTGCCGTCCAGGGTGATGATGTGGCCGCCGTCCGCCGCGCCGGTTCCCAGGTGTTCGATGGTCAGCACCTCGGTCACCAGTTCCACGGGCATCTGCACGGTCTCGCGCCGGACCTCGCGGGTGAAAGCGACGCTGCCCGCCACTTCCCGTTCCTTCTCGACGATCAGGCGTTCCTCGCGCAGTTCGATCATGCCCTGAAGTTGGACGCCCTGAAGCTGCGTGGTCTGGATTTCCAGCTCAGTTCCAGTCAGCGGCTCATCGAATCTGTCCTTGCGTTGGTCTGTCATTTCAGCTCCTGCCTGTCTGGGAAAACCTATTGGGAGAACCTACCTGAGAAAAAAAGGCAGGGCGACCTCCCTTGAGAAGTCGCCCTGCCCCTGAGCCTTGATCAGACCTTGCGGTTCGTGTCGTCCATCATCGGCTTGCCGTCGCTGTCCAGGCGCACGTCGCCGCTCTTGGTCACTTCCAGCACTTCGCGGCCCACGGTCTCGGTCACGGTCTGCGAGTCGGTGACTTCGCGCTTGCCCACAGAGACTTCCTCGGTCACGAACGCCTGCTTGCTCACGTTGGCGCGCTCGGCTTCCAGATCGATCCGCATGGTCTGGGAATCCGCACCCAGCACCGCGCCTTCCACGGCCTGCGCGCCAGTGACGGCGTGGCGCTCAATGACCACTTCCTCACGGATCAGGTCCACGTTGACATTTTCCTGGTGGGTTTCGACGCGCTTGCCGACTTCCACGCTGCCCGCCACGAAACGGTCCTTGTTGACCATCAGACGCTCTTCCAGGAGGCGCAGTTTGTCGGGGGTCTGGTACATGGCGTCGTCTTCGCGGTAACCGGCCTTGGCGGCGTACTGGCTCTCGTCGACCTGCATGTCGGTGTTGGCGGCGCGCAGCACCCGCTCGTCGGACATCTGGGCGTCGGTGTCGTACTCCTCGCCCATGCGGTACTCACGCATGTCGCCGACCTGCTCTTTGGTCAGGTTGGTGAAATGCACTTCATCGCCCTCGAAGGTAGACATGCCCACGGGCACGACGACTTCCTTGCTGGAGAACCAGCCGCCCACATCCACCAGCAGGAAGCGGATCTTGCCGGTTTCGGCTTCGGCCAGCGCGCCGCGAATGGTGCCGATCTTCTCGCCGTTCATGCCGTAGGCGGTCTGACCGGTGGGATCGTGGAATTCGGTGCCGAGAAGGTCAGAGTGCTGGGCAGTGATATCGGACAGGGACATTAAACGGGCCATGTGAATCTCCTTTGTGTGGACGCCGCTTTGGAGGCGGCTGGGCTTTCAGTGAACGGTTGGGCGACAGCAAACGGTGATGATGCGCGCGGTGGCGCTGTTCTGTAAGCTGTCTTCCGTTCGTGTTGCCCATGCTGCCGCAGGGTCTGGAAATAAGAATGGCAGCCAGCTAAAGACTGCCCTGGACAACCCTTTACGCAATCCTGAGAGGATTCGCATGGGCATGACACCCGGTCCGGCGACTTCCACACGGATTTGCATCGTGGCGACACGAAGAAAGGGCGGCGGCGCACACTCGCCCACCGCCCCCATTGCACTTATCTGCTCTCACATAGGCTTAAGCTGGCCTCCAGAGATCAGATTCAAATGAGTTCCCGCCTCACGCGCCGTACTTGTTCAGCTTCAGCGCGTTGGCCATCAGGATCGGCATCAGGTCCGGGCCGCGCCGCAGGCCCAGGCTGCCCTTCTGGGCCTCTTCCTCGGTGTAGCGGGCGGTCAGGTCCTTGCGCCCGTGGTCACTGCGGACCAGCACCGGGACCGGGTGCCACGAGTGGCTGAACAGCTTGCTGGGCGTGCTGTGGTCACCGACGATGCACAGCACGTCCGGCTTCAGCGCCAGGATGCCCGGCAGCAGCGCGTCGAACAGTTCTATCTTCTTGACCTTGGCTGCAAAATCGCCGTCCTCTCCCGTGCTGTCGGTTTTCTTGACGTGGAAGAAGAAGAAGTCGTACCTGTCCCAGTTGTCGCGCAGCACCTGCACCTTGCCGTCCAGCGCGTCTTCCTCGCCGGGCACGTCCAGCACGTCCATGCCCACCAGACTGGCCAGCCCCTTGTACATCGGGTAGGAGGCGATGCAGGCGGCCCTGAGCTTGTAGGCGTCGTCGAAGCTGGGGAAATGCGGCACGTCGCTGTAGCCCCGGAACAGCACACCGTTGACCTGCGGATCGTCCTTGAGGACGACCTCGGCCTGCGCCACGAAGGCGTTGACCAGTCCAGCGGATTTTACGCTGGCGGCGTCGTTGGCAGTGGCGGTCAGCGGCTGCACGCCCGTATCCTGCGGGTCCACATCGCCGATATTCGCGCCCAGCACCTCACCGTTCTGCGCGCGGAAGACCACCACGAAGCGGTGTTCGGATTCGGTGTAGATCTCCACGGGAACGCTGTCAATGTGGTGAATGGCAGCCTTGAGCTGCGCCACCACTTCTGCGTTTTTCTCGTCGCTGGGACGCCCCGCGCGGCGGTCTTCCACGATGCGGCCCGCGCCCAGCGTGGCGAAGTTGCCGCGCACCGCCACGTCACCCTTGTTCAGCTTGACGCCGATGCCCACGGCACTGAGGGCCCCGCGCCCCACCACGTAATGCAGCGGATCGTATCCGAACAGGCTCAGGTGGCCGGGGCCGCTGCCGGGGGTGATGCCTGCACCCACCAGTTCCACCTGCCCCAGTTGCGACTGTGCCGCCAGTGCGTCCAGATTGGGCGTTTTTGCGGTGGCCAGCTCGGTTTCGCCGTTCAGCGTCAGCGGCAGCCCGCCCACGCCGTCCAGCACCACCATCACGATCTTGCTCTCGGTCTTCTTGGACAGCCCACGGATCGTCTGCAACAGGTCACTCATGGCAAACAGTGTACGCCGGACACTAACTAGGTGGCAGGTGAAAGTTAGAGGACGTCGAATCCGGAAGCGGGGTTGCTGGTCCACTACTTTTACCGGGCAGGGAGAAGTCTGTTTTAGAATTTCAGTGGCGTTTCGCCTGTCTGGCAGGACAGCAGATTATATTCTGCCGCCAAAAAGAAGAGGAGCTAAAAGCAGCGCTCGCCGTTCCTGGCGAAACGGCAACCGAAGGCCGTCGGGCGCGCAGCGCACGGGCCGGATTCAGCGTCACGGAGCAAGGCATCAGACCCGGATGCCGCCGCCCTCTCCCACCTGCCACATCCGAGAACCCCTGCCTAGCGCAGCGCTGCTCCCCCTGCCCCCCTGGGGGAGGGGGCTGGGGGGTGGGGCTGCCCAAACACAACCTCAACCCAGAATCTGCCCGTCACCATCCAAAGCCGGATACGCTTCCCCCCGCTCCCGGTACTTTGGGGCCAGCTCCGGGTAGCCCCACTCGAAGGCCAGCCGCGCCAGCTCCTCCGGCGAGAGCTGGGGCGCATCGTACATACCAGCCGCCAGCCGCTGCCGCTGCGCCTCGAACAGAATGGTGGCCGCCGCCACCGACACGTTCAAACTTTGCACCATGCCGAACATGGGGATGATGATGTTGCCGTCCGCCGCATCCGCCGCCGCATCGGCCACGCCCCATTTCTCCGCGCCCAGCAGGACGCAGGTGGGCTGGGTGTAGTCGGCCTCGCGGTAATCCACACTGCGCTGCGAGAGGTGGGTGGCCAGCACCTGCACGCCCTGCCCCTGCAATTCGCGCACGGTTTCCAACGTGTCCGTATGCGTCTGCACCCGCACCCATTTGTGGGCGCTGCCTGAAGTGGCCTCAAAGGTGTTGCCCTCAAAGTCCAGTGGTTTGCCGTTGCCCGGCGGAACGGCGTGGGCGGTCAAGACCCCCACCGCGTCGCAGGTGCGGACGATGGCCGAGAGGTTGTGGGGTTTGTTGACCTGATCCATCAACACGGTCAGGGTGGGCTGGCGTTTGCTCAGCACCCGCAGAATCTTGGCGTAGCGCTCGGGGGTCATAACACCGCAGACTAGCGCGTGGGTGCCAGGCTGGGGCGGTTCAGGTCGGGGCTGGGCAATTCAAGTCGGGGCTTGTAGCGCCGCCTGAATTTCCTCTATTGGCACGCGAAAGATGCTGGCCGCGCCCTTGTATGGAATGGGCTGGGAGAAGCGCCGGGGGTAGGCCAGCAGCCATTCAAATTCCTCATTTTCCTCGTCCCACAGGCAATCCACCACATCCACGATGCCCACCAGCGCCGCGTAAGGCAGCGTGTCCGGCGCGATATCCGCATCATCAAAGGCGTCCGGCCCCGCTCTGGTGTCGGAGGCGTGCAGGAGCAGTGGCCCCGGCTCCTTGACCTGCCACGAGCGGTATTCAATGTTCTTCTCACCGCGCAGAATCTGTTCCACGAAGGGCTGGCGGATGCTCAGGGCGCGGATAGATTCGGCACCGAGGTCCAGCGGTTCGGGCGCGGGGGGCGGCGTGAAGGAGCGGTAACCATCAACGTCTCTGTAAATCACATAAATCGTCGCCACACTGAAACCGTTGGCGTTGAGTGCATCGTTGACGGTATCCATCTGCTTGTCGGTCAGCGGGCGCTCGCCAAAATAGCCGCCCATCGTTCCGGCATCCAACTCCACGCGCCCGCTGTCTTCCAGATCTTCCAGCAACCGCTCCAACCCTTCTTTCACTCGCGTCATTCCGCCTCCTGTTTTGACCGTGATGTGAAGTCAGTCTACGGCTGGGCCGCCTGCACAAATAAAGCCGCCGCATCTTCCCGCCGCGTTTCCACCAGATCGCCCCGCGCCACCAGATACTCTGCCAGCGCCGCCGTCTGGTCCAGCAGCAGGATGGCCTGAATGGCCCTCAAACGGGGATGCAGCGCGTGGGTCAGGTCATGGATGGTAATCGGTGCGGCGGCAGCGTCCAGCACGGCACGCAACTTGTCGTCGTAGCGCTCGCGCAGGTTCTGGATGCGCCCCTTCCAGTCCTGCATGGGGCCGTCGTGTCCACCCAGCGCCACCGTCACGCCCTCCAGCGCCTCAATGCGGTCCAGAGATTTCAGATAATGCCCCAGCCCCGCGCCCCGCTGAAAGCGCTCCGGCATCAGCGGCGGCGAATTGCGTGGCAGCAGATGATCGGCGCTGAGCAGCAGATCGTCCACGCGCAGGCAGACCTGTGAACCCTCGTGGCCGGGGGTGTGGATAACCGTGAAGATGTCGTCCAGCACGTCGCCGTCATGTAAGACAGTCTGAACTTCAACCGCTTCGGACAGCATGCTGTTGCGGGCGCGGCGGCGCAGGCGTTCGGCGTACTCGGCTTCCGTTCCCCCGCCAGTCAGCCCCAGCCAGCGGATGTGGTCTTCCATGTCGGCCTGCCGGGTGACTGGATTGCCTGCCGGGTTCTGCATGGTGGGAATGGCCCATTCGTACGCGGCGACGGGGGCATCTGTCCGGCTGCGAACGAACGGCAGGCCCGCCACATGGTCCGGGTGCGGGTGCGTGATGATCACGCGGCTGAGGGTGTCCCAGGCCACCGCCTCGCCGTATTCAGTGCGAATGGCGTCCAGCCCAGCTTCCAGGGCGGCGGTGCTGGCCTCGTGGCTGCCTCCGGTGTCTATCAGAGCAGCGTATTCAGGTCTGGCAGCCTCGCCCCGCACCACGAAAAACACGTTGGCGGCGAAGTGTGGGAAGGCGGGCACGGTCAGCGTGTAGACCCGCGTACCGCTGGAGGTGACGTGGCGGGCGGCCACCGCTGCCGGGGGAGAGGTGGGAACAGGCGCGTTCATGGCCGCACCCTAGCGTCTCCTCTCACGGCTGACAGGTCAGTTCCAGACGGTCTATCTGCGGAGCAGGCGGCCTCCCACATTCCACAATAGAAGTTTGTATTACACTTGACGCATGACCCATATGCAGCTTGTGCAGGAGCAGAAAGGCGACGGCATTACCTTCCGCGTTCACGCGCTGACCCATGTGACCCGCTACTCGGCGTCTGCCAGTGGTGAGCTGGAAGAGACGCGCCAGATGGACGGACGCTTTACCGTGGAGGCCCAGCTTCACGGCTCCGGCGTCCTCATTGAGCCGGGCGCGTTCCAGTACAGCCACGGCAACATTCAGGCCAAGGTGGAGCAGCAGGCCAAGGGCGGCTTTCTGAGCCGGGCCATCGCCACCGCAGGCACCGGGGAGAGCGCCTTTGCCACGCGCTTTACCGGACAGGGCAAGGTCTGGACCGAGCCGACGCGCAAGCACTTTATCATCGCGGAATCCAGCGGCGCGAAGGGCGACGACATGATTCTGGACGACAAGGCGTTCTACATGGCCCAGGACACCATGCAACTGGGCACGCACACCCACAACTCCATTGCCGGGGCGCTGTCGGGCAACGGGCTGCGCCAGCCCAAGCTGTCGGGCAAGGGCATCTTCGTGGTGGAATCCCCGGTTCCGGTCTCGGAAGTAGAGGTGATTGAACTCAGCGGCAATGACAGCCTGATCGTGGACGGCGACCTGATGCTGATGTACAGCGCCTCGCTAAACGTGGAACTGCGCCCGCTGGTGCGCGGCCTCCGCAACGCCATGCGAAGCGGCGAGGGACTGGTGTTCATGATCAGCGGTCAGGGCACCGTGTTCCTGACGCCCACCCACCGCAACCTCTCGGCAGCGACGCTGTAAGCCAAGGTCCAGGCGACAGCAACGCGGGCAGGAATGCTTTAGCCTGCCCGTCATGCTGACCTTTGAAGAAGCCGCGCGGCGCGGCGCAGACCGAGTGGGCGCGGAAGTGGTGCGGCTGGCGGCGCAGGATGTGCGCGGCATGCTGGTGCCGCCCGAATTTGAGGAAGCCTTTTACCGTAGCGTCAACTTGCCCGAACAACTGGGCCGTCTGTTTGCCCCGATCAACCCCAGACGTGTGGATGAGGACGTGCTGGAGGACCTGACCGCGCGGGCCGAGGCCCTGATCCGCACCAGTTTTCTGATGGACGACGCGGTGCAGATTTTTTACCGGGCGCTGGGCAACGCTGGGTTGACCAGAGGCGCGGTGCATGTGCGCCGTCCGGGGCTGCTGTCCACGGAGGAGGCCCAGGTCATGCCCCCCGGCACGGCGGCCCTGCAAGCGGTCAAGCGGCTGTGGGCATCTGACTGGGCGTTCGGCGCTGTGCTGGTGCGGCTGGACGAGACCGGGGGGGTGGGTCTGGACGCCCGCCCCACCCTGATCTTTCCTGGCCTGACCGGCACCCCGGACCCGGTAATGGCCGAGGCGCTGGGCGTGGGGACCGCCTGGGTCAACGAAACGGGCCTCGTCGGCCTGCCTTGAGCGTCCGGGCTGGGCCGCCACATCCTTTTCTTTTTGCGGCGCTGGGAACGCTGGTCTTCCTGAACGTCTACGCGCCGCAAAGTCTGCTGCCCGTGCTGGCGCAGGAGTTCAGCGCGGACGCGGCGCAGATCGGCTTCGTGATTGGCGCGACGACGCTGGCGATGGCCCTGGCTTCCCCGCTGGTGGGCGTGCTGGCCGATGCGTTGGGCCGCCGGGGCGTGGTGATCTGGGCCTTCGCGCTGCTGACGGTTCCGGCGGTGCTGGCGGTGTCTGCCCCCACCCTGGCGACTCTGAATGCGGCCCGCTTTGCTCAGGGATTGCTGATTCCCGGCGTGATGGTGGCCCTGAACGCCCTGATCGCCGAGGAAGTCCCGCCCACCGGACGCGCCCGTGCGCTGACCATGTACGTGACGGGCACGGTGCTGGGCGGCTTTCTGGGCCGTTTTCTGGCCGGGCTGGTGGCGGTGCGCTGGGGCTGGCACGCGGCGTTCTGGCTGCTGGCGGTGGCCTCGCTGGCCGGATTTTTTCTGGCCCGCGCCGGGTTGCCCGCTGAACAGCATTTCACCCCGCAAAGGAATGTGCGCGGCGTGCTGGAAAACCTGAGTGCCCATCTGCGAAATCCCGCGCTGCTGGCGACGTGCGCGGTGGGGTTTCTGATCCTGTTCACGCTGGTGGGGCTGTTCAATACGCTGACGCTGCGGCTGGCGTCGGGACCGTATTTTCTGAACACCGCCCAGACCGGGTTGATCTTTGCCGTCTACCTGCTGGGCGTGGTCATCACCCCGATTGCCGGGCCGCTGCTGGCTTTGCGTGGTCCCAGAATCGCGCTGTTGACGGCGGTGGGGGCCAGTCTGGTGGGGCTGCTGCTCACGCTGGCCGCGCCGCTCCCCCTGATCATCGTGGGGGTGGCGGCAGGGGCCTGTGGCGTCTTTCTGGCCCAGTCCGCTGCCCTGGCCGCCGTGCAGCGCGAGGTCACGCGGGCGCGCAGTCTGGCCTCGGGGCTGTATCACATGGCGTATTACGGTGGGGCTGCCGCCGCCAGCGTGCTGGCCGGGCATGCCTACGAGGGTGGAGGCTGGCCCTCGGTGGTGCTGCTGGTGACGGGCAGCATGGCGCTGGCAGGGGTGGTGGGCCTGCTGGGCTGGCGAAAAACCGCCTCCGCCTGAGCTAGCCTCGGGCCATGACCTCACAACCCATGAATCTGGAGCAGCCGTGAATCTGGAACAATTGTGCGTCCCCGGCGCGTATCCCGGTCTGCACCTCGAAGCCCATGACCTGACCGAGAGCGGCAGCGGCATCCTGGAAATCGTGATCCGCTCCGAGAAAACGCTGAACAGCGTCAACGCCGAGGCCCACCGCGCGCTAACGCAGGTCTGGCGCGACATTGACGCGGCGGCGGGCGTGCGCTGCGTGCTGATCCGGGGCGAGGGGCGCGGTTTCTCGTCGGGCGGGGATTTCACGCTAATTGAGGAAATGAGCAACGACTTCACGGCCCTGGCCCGCGTGTGGCGCGAGGCGCGCGATCTGGTCTACAACGTCGTCAACTGCGGCAAGCCCATCGTCAGCGCCATCCACGGCCCCTGCGTCGGCGCGGGGCTGGCCGTGGCCCTGCTGGCGGACGTGAGCGTGGCCGCGAAAACGGCGCGCATTCTGGACGGCCATGTGCGCCTGGGTGTGGCGGCAGGCGATCACGCCGCCATCATCTGGCCGCTGCTGTGCGGGCTGAACAAGGCCAAGTACCACCTGCTGACCGGCGAACCCGTCTCCGGCGAGGAAGCCGAGCGCATCGGTCTGGTCAGCCTGTGCGTGCCAGATGACGAACTGCTGGACCGCTCGTGGAAGGTGGCCCGCAAACTGGCTGCGGGCAGCCCCACCGCGATTCGCTGGACCAAGTACGCCCTGAACAACTGGCTCCGCGCGATGGGACCCACCTTTGATGCCAGCCTCGCCCTGGAATTCCTGGGCTTCACTGGCCCCGACGTGAAAGAGGGCCTGAGCAGCCTGCGCGAGAAGCGCGAGCCGAGGTTTGAGGAGGACGCGCCAATCTGAGGTTGGTCTATGGATCTGAGGGCGAGGTCAGTTTGAGAGGTAAATATGCGTCACGCTGAAGGGAAACCCCTCAGTCTGCTTCGCAGCCAGTTCCTCTCAAAAGGGAGCCAGGAAACCCGTCATAGCCCGGCAATTCCGCAACTCTTGCCTCCCTTTTGAGGGGAGGTGGCCCGAAGGGCCGGAGGGGTCAAACGGGCGTGGCAGCCCCTTAACCGGACTTCGCGACTGCCGCGTCTAAAAACCGGGAGGGAGACGAAATCATTCAGACCTTCAATCCTCGCCCCTGTCCGCCCTGAAGAAACACCCCGCCCCGCCCCAGCCCCCGCCGCGTTATGGTGGGCTGAACACAATCAACCCCAGGAGGAATTTTTATGGCGAACAATGAACCCATCCGTGTGGCGGTCACTGGCGCAGCGGGCCAGATCGGCTACAGCCTGCTGTTTCGCATCGCGTCCGGCGACATGCTGGGCAAGGACCAGCCCGTCATTCTGCAACTGCTGGAAGTCACCCCGGCCCTCAAAGCGCTGCAAGGCGTCGTGATGGAACTGCGTGACTGCGCCTTCCCGTTGCTGGCCGACATCGTGACCAGTGACGATCCCAATGTAGCCTTCAAGGACGCCGACTACGCCCTGCTGGTGGGCGCGATGCCGCGCAAGGCGGGCATGGAACGCGGCGATCTGCTGTCGGCCAACGGCGGCATCTTCAAGCCGCAGGGCGAGGCGCTGAACAGGGTGGCCAGCCGGGACGTCAAGGTGCTGGTGGTGGGCAACCCCGCCAACACCAACGCCCTGATCGCCCAGCAGAACGCCCCCGATCTGGACCCCGGACAGTTCACGGCGATGGTCCGCCTGGACCACAACCGCGCCGTCTCGCAACTGGCCGAGAAGACCGGTAAGCCTGTCACCGCCATCCAGAATCTGACCATCTGGGGCAACCACTCCAGCACCCAGTACCCGGACCTGAGCCAGGCCACTGTGGACGGCAAACCTGCCCTGGATCTGGTGGACCGTGACTGGTACGAAACCCAGTACATTCCCACCGTCGCCAAGCGCGGCGCGGCCATCATCGAGGCGCGTGGGGCCAGCAGCGCAGCGAGTGCGGCCAGTGCGGCCATCGACCACATGCGCGACTGGGCGCTGGGCACCCCCGAGGGCCAGTGGGTCAGCATGGGCATCCCTAGTGACGGCAGCTACGGCGTGCCGGAGGGGCTGATCTACGGCTTTCCCGTCAAGTGCAGCGGCGGCAAATACGAGATCGTGCAGGGTCTGGACGTCTCCGACTTCAGCCGGGGCAAGATGGACGCCACCGCGCAGGAACTGACCGAGGAACGCGACGAGGTCAAGAAGCTCGGTCTCGTTAAGTAAAAGCACAACAAGAAGAGGGGCGTGGTTTGCGTACCATGCCCCTCTCTCTTGCTGTGATGTCAGCGCTGTTACGCCAGGGCTGTGCCCGTCCCAATTCCGGCCCCCACCAGCGCCTCACCGCGCACCTGACCCCGGTGGGCCAGATACCACTCCACGGTGCTGCGCAGGCCGTCTTCCAGCGAGATGCGGTGGTGCCAGCCCATCGCGTGAATGCGGCTGACATCCGTGATCTTGCGCGGCGTGCCGTCGGGCTTGCTGGCGTCGAAGGCCAGTTCGCCGGGATAGCCCACCACGGCCCGGATCTGCTCGGCCACCTCGCGGATGCTCAGGTCCTGGCCGGTGCCCACGTTGATCGGCCCTGGCTCGGAAACATGGCGCATCAGGAACAGACAGGCGTCGGCCAGATCGTCCACATGCAGGAACTCGCGCAGGGGGGTGCCGCTGCCCCAGATGCTGACCGTGGGGGAGTGGGTCTCGCGGGCGTCCACCATCTTGCGGATGAGTGCGGGCAACACATGGCTGCCCATCAGATCGAAGTTGTCCCCTGGCCCGTACAGATTGGTGGGCATGGCCGAGATGAAGTCCGAGCCGTACTGGGCGCGGTACTGGTCACACAGCTCGATGGCCGCGATCTTGGCCACCGCGTAGGCGCGGTTGGTGTCTTCCAGCGGGCCGGTCAGCAGGGCGTCCTCGCGCAGGGGCTGCGCCGCGTCGCGCGGGTAGATGCAGGTGGACCCCAGGTTCAGCAGTTTGGTCACACCCGTGACGTGGGCCGCGTGGATCACGTTGGCCGCGATCATCATGTTGTCGTACAGGAACTCGGCGGGGCGGGTGCTGTTGGCGTGGATGCCACCCACCTTGGCCGCCGCCAGAAAGACGTACTGCGGGCGCTCCCCCTCGAAAAAGGCCCGCACCGCCGCTTGGTCGCGCAGGTCCAGCTCGCGGCTGCCACGCGTGATGATGTTGGTGTGGCCCTCGGCTTTCAGGGCGCGGACCAGCGCGCCGCCCACCAGACCGCCGTGACCGGCCACGTAAATGCGGTCACCGGGGCGCATGACATTCGCTTGCGTTGCGGCGGGCTGCATCAGAACGCGCCCATGCCTTTCAGGGCCACGCTGTGCCCGGCGTCGCGCAGGGTCTTCTCCTGACGGGCCAGTTCCAGGTCATGCTCCACCATCTCGCGGACCAGTTCCTCAAAGGTGGTCTTGGGCGTCCAGCCCAGCTTCTCGCGGGTCTCGGTGGCGTCGCCCAGCAGGTAATCCACCTCGGCGGGGCGGAAGTAACGCGGATCGATCTCCACGTAGTCCTCGGCCTTCAGCCCGGCCAGAGCGAAGGAACGCTCGGCGAACTCGCGCACGCTGTAGGCCTCGCCCGTGGCGATGCAGTAGTCGCGCGGGGCGTCCTGCTGGAGCATCATCCACATGGCTTCCACGTAGTCGCGGGCGTGGCCCCAGTCGCGCTTGGCTTCCAGGTTGCCCAGGTACAGCTTCTTTTGCAGGCCCATCTTGATCCGGCCCACCGCGCGGGTGATCTTGCGCGTCACGAAGGTCTCGCCGCGCCGGGGGCTTTCGTGATTAAAGAGGATGCCGTTGCAGGCGTACAGGTCATATGCCTCGCGGTGGTTGACGGTCTGCCAGTACGCGTAGACCTTGGCCACCGCGTAGGGGCTGCGCGGATGAAATGGGGTGTGCAGGCCCTGTGGCGGGGCCGCCGCGCCGAACATCTCGCTGCTGGACGCCTGATAGAAGCGCATGGGGTTGCCGGTGCGCCCGCCCACGTCGCGGATGGCTTCCAGCAGGCGTAATGCGCCCAGTCCGGTTACGTCGGCGGTGTACTCGGCCTGATCGTAACTGACCTTCACATGCGACTGCGCGCCCAGGTTGTAGACCTCCTGGGGCTGCACCTTTTCCAGCAGCGCCCGGATGCCCGAGGCGTCGGCCAGATCGCCGTAATGCAGGAACAGACGGGCGTCCGGGTCGTGCGGATCGTTGTACAGGTGATCGATGCGCTCGGTGTTGAAGGTGCTGGCGCGGCGGATCACGCCGTGAACCTCATATCCCTTGTCCAGCAGCAGCTCGCTGAGGTAACTGCCGTCCTGCCCGGTGATGCCCGTGATCAATGCTTTCTTCATAAGGTCTTCCTTCGTGCGGCGTCTCGGCCCCAGCCGCTACTCCGGCCACTCTCGACTGCACTCGTGGTGTCTTCCATCCTGCCACTTTTTATAGGTCAGCCAATCTTCCAGAGATCTATCAGCCACTCTTCCAGAGGGCAGACCCCGTTCTGGGGACGTCCCTCCGGTCTGTTCTTCAGCCTGCACGGCGCGGCGTTTCAGAACCGTAAACACGGGCTGTAAGTTCTCTGGCATATCCCATTGTCTATTCTGGGTTTCAGTGTGGGGGACGGGTCTTTTCCCCACATGTCAGCGTTCCGCAGACAGATGGGTTTCAAACTGATTGCAGGCTGACGGCAAATGAGAAGAATTTAACACGAAATGGCCACACCGGGGTATCCTGCACCGCAGAATAGGGCTGCCCTGGCCGTGAATGAACACCAGTTCTTTCGGGGATGACCAGAATTCTGTCCCCGCCCGCCCCCCTTCGCCCGCCCGCACGGAGTTTAGCTATGCTCACCGTACATCTGCTGGGACACGCGCACGTGACCTACAACAACCGCCCGGTGCCGCTGTCGGCCAAGGCCGTGGCGCTGATCACGTACCTGACCATCGAGAAGCTGCCCCAGCACCGTGAGCGGCTGGCCGATCTGCTGTGGAACACCCCCGAGGCCCGCAAGAACCTGCGCGTCGAGCTGGCGCGGATTCGCTCTGCCGGGCTGAATCTGTTTCCGCTGAGCCGCCAGTTGCTGTATCTGGAAAACGTCGAGACGGACCTGAGCGGCTGGTTGTCGCAACTGGGCGGCGGTCTGGATCAGGCGGGGCTGGCGCAGTGGCTGTCCACCCTGCGGGGGGTCCCCCTGAGCGGTCTGGAGGACCTGGGCAGTCCGGCCTTTCAGGAATGGACCGATCATCAGCGCTGGGTGCTGACCGAGCAGACCGAGGAGGTGCTGGCGCGGGCCTACCGCCAGTTTCAGCGCGCGGGCAAGGGCTGGGGCACCCGCGCCATCGCCGCGCGGGCCGAGGCGCTGGGCTTTACTCACCCCGGCGAATTCCTGATGGCGGACGCCGACGCCGGGCTGGAGCTGCCGGAAATGGCGGCTGGCCTCCCGGCTGCGCTGTCTGTCCCCCTGCCCGTCCCGGCCCCCCCCAGCACCGGGCGGCCCGATCTGGACACTCCTGTGACCGACGGCCCGCTGCATTTCCGCGTCCCGGAGCGCGAGGCCGCACTTCGCGAAAGCTTGAAACGTGCCGCCCACGCGCCGCAGGTGCTGGTCCTGCATGGACCCACCGGCAGCGGCAAGTCCCACGAGGCCGGGCGTGCCCTGACCGAGAGCGGCTGGCTGAGCCTGCAAATCAGCAACAGCCGGGCGGGCCGCCTGATCGTGGCGACGCTGGCCCAGGCGCTGCTGGCCCACCCGTTCTTCCCCACGCTGGCCGGGGGCGCAGACGGCGAACAGCCAGCATCCCCGGACGCCGGGCATTCTGAGCCGTCTGGCAACCAGTCCACCAGTGTTCAGACCCTGCAAGGGGTGCTGCTTCGTCCCGGCAGCTTGGAAGAGGATGTGGTCAAGGTGGCCACTGTGCTGGCCACCGTGTCGCGTCCGCTGGCGATTGTGCTGGATCACGCCCACAACGGCCCGGTGGAACTGGCCTCGGTGCTTGAATTTTTGCTGAATGTCCCGTCGGCGGCTCCCCGCGCGCTGGTGATGCTCAGCCGCACGCCGCCGTCCCAGGCCCCGCTGTGCCGCGCGCTGCTGCGGCGCTTCAGCACGGTGCAGTCTTCAGTGGCGCAGTCCTCGGGGGCACAGGCTGCGGTGGCGCAGGCGCTGGTGCTGGAAGTCGCGCCGCTGTCTCCGGGTAGCGTGGTGCAGGCGCTGGGGGCGCAAGGTGCGTACCGGGGCAGTTCCGGCTGGGGCGACGCCGATCTGCACGCGCGGGCCGCCGTGCTGGTGCAGCGCAGCGGAGGCAACGCCCTGCATCTGCTCTCGCTATTGCAGGAAAACGAACCGGAGCAGGGGGAAGGTGCGGGCCGTCTGCCTCCCGCTGGACACCTGCCCAGCGCCATGCGCGAGACGTATCTGGGCGAGATCGATGGCTGGCCTGCGCCCCTGCGCGCCGCCCTGAGCAGCCTGAGCGTGATTCAGGGCGATTTCAGCTTCGGGCTGGCCGGGTCTTTCCCAGAAGCGGCGCGGCGCGGCATGACCCCGGCGGCGCTGCTGCGCGAGGCCCTGGAACGCCGCGCCCTGGTAGAGACTGAACCGGCCAGCGCCCTGTCGTGGCCTGCTTTCAGCCCGGTAGGCGACGTGGCTCCCAGCGAGCCGTGTTACCGCTTCCGCGCCGAGGGTCTGCGGACCGCACTGTCGGGACAGTTGCCCCAGACCGAACGGCAGGAATTGCGGCGTCATCTGGCGGCAGAACTGGAGGCTACCCAGCCGGGTCTGGCGCTGTATTACGCCGAGCGCGCGGGGGCCGACGCAGACGCCGAACGTCTGCGCGTGGCCTACCGCTCCCGCCTGCCCGCAGGTAGCCCGCTGCTGCGCCCGCTTCAGCCTGTGACATCTGGTCAGATCAGGGCGGCGCAGGTGCTGTCGGCCCCGGGCCTGATCGCACTGCCCGCTCCCCCGGTTCCCGAACCCCGGCGGCGGCCCGTCAGCGCCCGTCCCGCCGTGTCCTGGCAGGGCTACCTGCTGTCCTGGGAGCAGGGGGGATGGCTGAGCATCCTGAGTCAGGGGCGCTACGGCCATCCGCACACCCTGCGGGTCCATCTGCCGGTTCCTGCGAATCTGCGCGGCACTCCAACCCTGACCCTGAGGCTGGTCTGGCGGCTGGACGTCTTTCACGCCGGACATGAACTGGGGCCGGGTCAGATGGCCTTTCCGCTGCGCTTCAGCGTTCCCGGGGCGGACGCCGCGCAGGTGTTGACCCCCGACTCACCCGGCGACTACACCGAGGAAGGCCAGCGCCAGCAGGTGGGCGCGGACGTGACCCTGGGCGGCTGGATGGAGCATGAACTGCACTTCAACTTGGCGGGTCAGGCTGCCGGGCGGCTGGACCTTCAGGTGCGCGCGCTGGATCTGGCCCTGACCATCGGTGAACTCAGCCTGAACGGGCAGTCCATCCTGCCGCTGACGGCTGCCCCCGAACGTCCGGGCGTGGAGGGCAATCAGGACGCCCATCCTCTGCCCAGGTCCCTGACCACCCGGCACTGACCATCCGGCACCGATCACCCAGCACTGGCCGGAAGCCGTGAAAGCGCTGGCCTGCTTTCTGAAGCGGCCTGTGCCACTGGTCGTTCCCCGCCTCTCACTGCCCCCGGAGTATTAGCGCCGCAGTAACGCCGCCCCAGCGACACTGTCCATATCAGGGTGGTTCTTCCGTGACAGGTCCGTTGCAGGACCTGCGCGGCAGAGACTGTCATGTACGCCGGGACAGGACCAACCTGTCTTCTGGCACAACCGTTTCTGGCCGTGGGCCAGGGGCGGCGAAACGCGGGGCGCGGGGTGGGGCCAACGATGAGAATGGGAATTCCAGTAGATGCCAAAATTTATGTGGCGGGACATGACAGCCTGATCGGCGCGGTGGTGTGCCGCAAGCTCGAAGAGCTGGGCTATTGGAACATCATCACCCGCAGCGCCGAGGATCTCGATCTGCGGAGTCAGGAGGCGGTCCAGTCGTTTTTCGAGCAGGAGCTGCCCGATTACGTGTTCCTGGCGACGCTGGCGGGCGAACACGTCCTTGACGGCCTGCTGCGCCCTGCCGAATCGCTGTATGGCAAGGTCATGGGTGCCTTCAACGTGATTCACGCCTCCTATCTGTACGAGGTCCGCAAGTTGCTGAGCATCATCGACTGCCAGTTCAACCTGGAAGCGCTACGGTACGAGGCCGACGATTTTTCCATTCAGGCCTACCAGAAGGAGGGCCAGGACAGCGATCACCTGACGCGCTCGATGGTCACCGGCCTGTGTGACCGTTACCGCCGCCAGTACAGTTGTGATTTCATTTCGGTGGTCTTCCACGTAGACGCCGCTCCCATTGACGAAATCCTGGCCTCGACGTCCCTGCCGGGGAGAGAGCCGCTGGGACAGACGCCCGTGGGGCAGATGGCGGTGGGACAGATGACAGCAGGACAGATGTCGGTCAGCGGTCCGCCCGCCTTGCAGGACAGCGCCGCCCTGTGGCAACGCGATCAACTCTATGCCGAGGACCCGGCCCACGCCTGCCTCTTTCTGATGGAGAATTTCTCGGCCACCGGACCGATCACAGTCAGGACCGGAATACGCGGCGGCAACGTGGCCTGACGTGCTGGCCTGAAGGGGAGCATCGGCACAGAAAGACACCCTGAGCTGGACTCGCCTGTCCATGCTCAGGGTGATTTTTGACGTCCGCGCCAGCCTACAAATCCGGCTCGTCGCTGAATTCCGGCTCAATGACGCTCACGCCGCCTTCACCTACGCGGCGGCGCTTGCGGAGCATGGCGGGTTCCTGGTCCAGATTGAACACGAAGTGGCGCGGGCGGCGTTCGCGCAGCCAGGTTTCCAGCGCCACCAGGCGCGGGCGGAAGCGGATGAACTCGCGCAGTTGCCGGATCGGCACAAACCGGGCCTCCTGCACGTCGCGGTCCGGGTCGCGCGGCTCCAGCTTGCCGCTGACCTCGCGCCCGGTGTAGAAGAATTGCAGGTGGTGGCCCCAGGTCTGCGCCTTGAATTCCACCATAAAGGCCAGATCGCGCAGTTCCACCACCAGTCCGGTTTCCTCGAAGGTCTCGCGGCGTGCGCCGTCCTGGATCAGCTCGCCGCCCTCCAGGCCGCCCTTGGGCAGGGACCAGCGCCCGCGCTCGCGCACCAGCAGAATCTCGTCGCCGCGCAGCACGATGCAGCCCACGGCGATACGCGGCCCCTCCACCACACGCTTTTGCCCGCGCTTGCTGGGCGGAGCGGGCACAGGCACCGCCACCGTGTTGGTGACCTGCCCCGGTCCTTGCGTGTTGCTGGGCGTGCGCCGCCGCCGCCGCCTGCGCTGTCCGCCCGCCGCCGCGTTCTTGCCCCCGCCGTCGCCGGTCATTACACGCCCTCCGGCGCGAGGTCATTGAAACGGACGTGCGAGCTGTGGAATTGCAGCTTGACCGTGCCCACCGGCCCGTTGCGCTGCTTGCCGATGATGATCTCGGCAATACCTTGCTGATCGGTTTCTTTGTTGTAATACTCGTCGCGGTAGATGAACATCACGATGTCGGCGTCCTGCTCGATGGCCCCGGATTCCCGCAAATCGCTGAGCATCGGTCTGTGGTTGGGCCTCTGTTCAACAGCGCGGCTGAGCTGACTCAGAACCATGATCGGCACTTCCATCTCACGCGCCAGACTCTTGAGACCGCGCGAGATCATGCTGATTTCCTGCTGGCGGTTGTCGCTGCCGCCGCTGCTCTTGCCCCCCGACATCAGTTGCAGGTAGTCCACCACCACCAATCCCAGTTGCCCGTGCTGCGCGGCCATGCGCCGCAGCTTGGAGCGCAGGCCGTTCAGGGTCAGGTCCGGCTCGTCGTCGATCACCATCGGAGCCTCGGCCAGACGCCCCGCCGCGTGCGCCAGCCGCTCGAAATCGCGTTCGTTGAGCTGCCCGCTGCGGATGCGGTTCATGTCCACGCGGGCCTCCGAACACAGCATCCGCAGGGCCAGTTGCACGCTGGGCATTTCCAGACTGAACACCGCCACGGTTTTCTCGCCGCGTAAGGCGACGTTCTGAGCGATGGAGAGGGCAAAGGCCGTTTTTCCCATCGAGGGCCGCGCCGCCAGCACGTTCAAGCTGCCCTTCTGCAAGCCCGAAATCTGCTCGTCCAGATCTTTGAAGCCGCTGCTCACGCCGTCGGGAATGCCCTTGTTGGCGTGCAATAGCGTGATGTATTCAAAGGTGTCGTGGACCACCTCGCCCATCGCCTGATACTGCTCGCCCTTTTTCTTTTGCTCGGCTACCTCGAAGATCATCTTCTCGGCGCGGTCCAGCAGGTCTTCCAGTGGGAGTTGCGCGTCGTAGGCCAGTTGCATGGCCTTGCCCGATGCGCTGATCAGCATCCGCAGCGTGTGCTTTTCCTGCACGATGCGCGCGTAATGCTCGGCGTAGGCGGCGGTGGGCACCTGATCCGACAGGCCGATCAGGTAGGTCAGCCCGCCTACCTCGTCCAGCGTGCCCTTGCTGCGTAAGTCCTCGCTAAGCGTCACCAGATCAACCGGCTCGCCGCGCTCCTGCAAGTCCCGCATGGCGGTAAAGATCTTGCGGTGGCCCTCGCGGTAAAACATCTCGGGGGACACCGTGTCGCCCAGGCTGCTCATGGTGTCGTTGTCCAGCAATACGCTGCCCAGCACGCTAATCTCGGCGTCGTTGCTGTGCGGCGGAACGCGCGGCGTGAGTTCCAAAATCGTGTCTCCTTTGCCCGGTCGTGCCGGCCAGCGCTGTCCCCACAAAGCGGAGGCGCGCGGCACACGCGGTGAAAATACGGGGTGGGGACGGATGGGCGGTCCCATTCGCCAGACCGGAGTCCGGCTGAACTGAGAAGCAGCATAGCACCCACGCGCCGCCGGGGGAGGGTCCGTCCACTCGTTTCTGACAAATATTATTCTGGACGTTACAAGAGTGGAAACGTGTGCCTGCACGGGCAATACGGTCTGATGATACGTCTGTCTGAATGGTTGCCCTACCCGCAATTGCGAAAGAATCCTGTAAGAAACTTCCCGTTAATCTGTAGCCAAGCAAGGACGGGAGACACCCGAACCTGCAAGCCATAAGTAGGCGGGCCGGACCCATATATAAATTATCCGGTAGGCCGAAGCGCACAAGGAGAACCACCATGAAGAACAGCACCCAAGGCTTCACCCTGATCGAACTGCTCATCGTCATCGCCATCATCGGGATTCTGGCTGCGGTTTTGATTCCTAACCTGCTGGCTGCGCGCAACCGCGCCAACGATAGCGCTGCACAGAGCTACTTGCGTAACTGCATTACCGCCATCGAAACGTCTCGCAACTCTGTAACCCAGGTTCTGCCCGCCTCTGGCACTTGCGAGTCCAATACAGCTACGACGCTCGACAAGGCTGCTCTGACCAAGCCCGCTGCTGTGACTAGCTCGGTTTACACGACCACGCCTGCCACCGACAGCTACACTGCCTCCGTCACCAGCATCACGAGCAAGGTGTTTAGCTTCGACGGTAAAGAAATCAAGGCTGGCGCTCTCGGCACCCCTGCTCCTTAAAGCAACTTGAACAAGCCCGCGCCGCTAGTTCGGCGCGGGCTTGTTTTTTTAGCTACCAAAGGTATTTATGAAAGCACACACATCGGGATTTACTCTGATTGAGCTACTCATTGTCATTGCCATTCTGGGTGTTTTGATTGTAGTTCTTTTGCCTAATCTGCGTGCTGCTCGAGACAGGGCGAATGATGGTGCAACCACCGCTTATCTTCGCAACTGCATTCTTGCTATCGAATCTATAAGAGATCCTATTAGCGGAAAAATTGATGTTTCACCTACCAGTTGTGAAGATCCTGTTTTGAGCGACGCTCAATTAACCAAACCTCCTGCTGTTGCGAGTTCGAGTATCGCTATTGACGCCAATCGAAACTCTTACGTGACGACGGCAGTCAGCTCTACGGGGAAAGAATTTAAACATGATGGCTATGCGCTCATATCTACGACCAACTGAAGATATAATCGCCTGATCTCACATCTAAATCATCTTGCCGCACGTCTCTCCTCTTGCTCTCCACTCCAATCGCCCACGCGCAGGCTGGGGCGGTTTGCGTTTGTAGGGGGGGGGTTAATTTGAAACGGGATGTTCGCTTAAAAAGTGAGGGATCCGGCTCACCCTTACTTCGGGGACGTTCCGCAACTCTACCCACGTTACCCTCTCCCCATGACCCATCCCCACAATCCCCCGTCCCAGCCGCTCAGTGCCCTCAAAGAATGGGACGCCCAGTGCCAACTCCTGACCACAGGCCGCCTGTCGCTGCTGCTCCGCAAAGGCGGCATCATGGAAACGCACAACGGCTTTGAAGTCGAACATCGCCAGTTTTTGCTGTACCCCACCTTCCTGCACCAGAACGCCGCTGAGTTGCAGCCCGCTTATCTGCCACTGCTCCGCCCGGACCCTGCGCCCGGTCAGATCGTGCTGCCCGCGTTGGCAGAAGTGCTGGCCGTGCAGAAGGTGGAATCGCTGGAGGCTGCCCTACGTCTGGAACCCTTGCAGGCGCTGACCGCTGGTGCCATCGAACGGCGGTTCCATTACCGCAATCGCCCCTGGATTCACGCCCTGCTGCTGCGGGTGCGTCCGCTGCGTGCGCCGCTGACATTGACCGAGACGCCGGACCTGCTGGGCTGCGTGAGTTGGGTGCCACTGGGCGATATGCAGGTGGAAACGGACGAGGCGGTTGTCGCAGAGGATGAATTGCAGGTGCGGCGAGGAGAACTGGAGCACTTGCTGAGGGCATGAAAAAAGGGAGGCGCGTGGCCTCCCCGTTTCAGTACTGCCGACGCTTGCTGCGTGGGGCTTACCGCATCAGGCTTACTGCGCGTCCAGATCGTAATTGTTCAGCACGGTGGTCTGCACGTTTCCGTCTGGGCTGACCAGATTCCAGCCCTTCTTGGTTCCGGCGACAAACTGGTTGTCGCTCTGGGCCAGAGCCAGCCGCTTGCCGTTGTCCTTGCTCAGCACGGTGTCGCCCGCGTCATAACGGTTGTTGCTGTTGGCGTCGCGGAACACGATCACGCGGTAGGTGCCGAAGGGCACGTTGCTGGGCAGGTCCAGCGCGAAGCCGCCGCTCAGGAACTTGTCGATGACCTGGCTCTCGGTGCCGTCGGCAGTGTACTTGCCGTCGTTGAAGCCCACGAGGGCCAGGCCCAGATTCTGGTTGGCCGCGAAGCCGCGAATCTGGCCCGTCACGTCCTTCTTGGTGGGGTTGCCTGCCAGGGTGCAGGCGCTGAGGGTGAGGGTGCCGAGGGCGAGGGGAATCAGAAACTTGTTCATGTGTGGACCTCCAGTGGGATGGGATACAGAGTTGATCCCCCTACCGTAGCCGGAAGGGGCGGGTGTGGCTACGGCAAAAGCCTTCCCGCTCAGCTCATGGCTGGCTCACGCAGGGCGGATTTGCGCCGGAAACCTGACGCGGCCTTGATGCAGGGGGGCATCTGGACCGTGGGCCGCCTCTATACTCCCCCCCATGCAGCGCCCACCGTTTACCGCCCTCGCCGCCGTGTACGACGCGATCATGGCAGACGTGGAGTATGACCACTGGGCCGATTTCGTGTTGACCTATGCCCGTGACGGCGGGCTGGAACTGGCAGATGCGGCGGCCCTGGACCTCGCCTGCGGCACCGGGGGTTTCACGCGCGAGCTGACAGCGGCGGGCCTGCGCGTCACCGGTCTGGACGGCAGCGAGGACATGCTGCGCGAGGCACGGGCGCGGCAGCCGGAGATAGAGTTCGTGGCGGGTGATCTGCGGACCTTTGCCCTGCCAGGACGCTTTGACCTGATCACCTGCGTTTTCGACAGCCTGAACAACCTGCTGAGTCTTGAAGACCTGGCAGCGGCCCTGAAGCGGGCGCGGGCGCACCTGAAGCCGGGCGGTCTGCTGGCCTTCGACGTGAACACCCGTCTGGGCGTGCGCGAGCTGTGGGAGGGCGACGCCATCGAGGGGCTGGCCCCGCTGCCCGGCGGCGGCGAGGTGCATTACCACTGGTCCCACCACCACGACGCTGGGGCCGATCTGGGCGTGGTGCAGGCGTTCTGCCGCATAGAAGAGGACGGCGAGCTGCGCGCGTTCGTGGAAACCCACCGCGAACGCGGCTACGATCCCGCCGATCTGGAAGGGCCATTGCAGGCCACAGGCTTCGCCCGCTGGGAAATCGTGGAATACCCCGATTACGCCCCGCCCATGCCCGACGTGCCGCGTGTGTGGGTCTTCGCCTGGGCAGAGGCGTGAACGCCCTCCCCATACTGGGTGCGGGTGGCTGGGGAACGGCGCTGGCGGTGGGTGCTGCGCGCAACGGTAAGGACGTGACCCTATGGGCGCGGCGGCCTGAGCTGGTGGCCGAACTGCAACAGAAGCGCGTGAATGCCGACTATCTGCCGGGTGTGACATTACCTGACTCGATTCGCCTCACCTCTAATTTAGAAGAGGCCGTGCGGGGTGCCGACTTCGCCCTGATCGTCGTTCCCAGCGTAGGGGTGCCGCCGCTCCTCGAACAGCTTCCGCGTGCATTGGGTGTGGTGCTGTGCGCCAAGGGCCTCGCGCCGGATGGGGGGCAACTGAGCGTTCTGGCCCGGCAGATAGGTTTTGCACGCGTCGCCGTTCTGAGCGGTCCCAACCTCGCCTCGGAGATTGGGCGGGGGTTGCCTGCCGCCACGGTGGTGGCCAGCACCGATCAGGCTCTAGCCCTGGCGGTGCAGTCGGCCCTGATGTCCCCGGCCCTGCGCGTGTACACCAGCAGCGATGAGGTGGGCGTGGAACTGGGCGGCGTCCTCAAGAACGTGATGGCCCTGGCGGCGGGTCTGGTGGACGGGCTGGAGCTGGGCGACAACGCCAAGGCCGCCCTGATCACCCGTGGCCTGCGCGAGATGCGGCGTTACCTGCTGGCCCTGGGCGCGCAGGAGGACACCGTGTATGGCCTGAGTGGGCTGGGCGATCTGTTTGCCACCGCCACCAGTCCCCTCAGCCGCAACCGTGCGGCGGGGGAGGCCATCGCGCGCGGTCAGCATCCCAGCCACGGCGGACAGGTGGTGGAGGGTCTGCGGACAGCGGGTCTGCTGGACGCCTGGGCCACCGCGCACGGTCATGACCTGCCCATCGTGCGGGCGGTGGCGCGGGTGGCCTCGGGCGAGTGGACCCTGGATGCCGGGATCGCCAGCCTGATGGAACGGGACGCCAAGGCGGAGGAATACGGCTGAGCCTGCCTGGACTTCTCCCCGGCTCTACCTGACGAGGGTAACGTGAATAAAGCGTCATTTCAGCGTGTGTCACAGCTCTTTTGCACTGCACTGTAAAATCATGAGAAGCGCCGTATCTTGTATAACATTCAGACCTCACGTACAAGCCCTTGTACCCGCCTGGGGCCAGTGGTACAGTCAGGCCCTAGCCGGACACCGCATACTCATCTGAGTCCTTAGCTCCCCACAAACTCGCCGCCCCACGGGGAGGGGAGGGCGTCTGCTGCCGTTCGTTTCTCACCCGTCCCCATTCCAAGGAGTTTCACCATGACCATCCTCGATGCCCAGCCGCTGACCACTTTCGACGACAACGCCCAGCACATCGCCAAACGCCAGTATTTGCAACCCAGCGACGGCGATATCGGTGGGATGTTCCGGCGGATCGCGAACTGGGTGGCGGGTGCGGAGGCCCCGGAGGCGCGGCTGGCCTGGGCGCAGAAGTATTACGACCTGATGGCGGGCAAGAAATTCTGCCCCGGCGGACGCGTACTGGCAGGAGCGGGGACGCAGCACGGCAACGTCCTGAACTGCTTCGTGCAGGGCGCGACGGAACACGAACCCGCCTCCTTTGAGGGCGTGATGGAAGTCGCCAAGAAACTGGCGCTGGTGACCAAAGTGGGCGGCGGCAACGGCGTGAATCTGGACGTGTACCGCCCCCGCGCCGAGGGCAGCCGTCCCGACGCGGGCGTGCGCGGCTGGGTCTACATGGCCGCTGTCCATGCCGACGTGACCGACTTTATCCAGGGCCTGATGCGCCCGCCCACCCAGCCGGACGGCGACAAGCAGCCGGTGGCGGTGCGTAACTGGACGCGCGTGGTCTACGGTCAGGCCATTGCGCCGGAGCTGGTGGCGCTGGCCCGGCAGAACGGCGTGCAGATCGTGCGCGCGTTGCCCGAGGGCGTGCAGAGCGTCCCCGACGACATGGGCGGCATCGTGGACGCGGCCCGCAAGGTGGCCGAGGACGCCAAGCTGAATCTGGAACCCCGCCTGGACCTCTCCGAAATGCGTGCCGAGGGTGCGCCGATCAAGGGTTCGGGGGGCACCAGTAGCGGCCCGGTGTCGTTCCTGATGGAGATTTTCGACAACTTTCTGGAGTGGGCCAACCGGGGTGCGGAGGATGCGGGGCCGATCAACACGCTGCGCTTCGTGTACGCGCCCGTCTTGCGCGTGGTCAGGCAGGGCGGAACGCGGCGCGGTGCTGGCATGGCGACCATCTCCATCGCGCACGCGGACGTGCTGGATTTCCTGACTGCCAAGGATCTGGACCGCGAGGCATCCGAGGGGGATATCAGCACTTTCAACATCTCCATCCTGATCACGGAGAAGTTCTGGGACACGTTGCAAGCGGGCGGCGTGTGGCCCATGACCGCGCAGGAAGTGCCGGGCAAGTATTACCTTGCGCCGCAGGAGGGCACGTTCGACGGCCAGTTCCCCGAACTGCCAGACCGCGATGCAGACGGAGCGCGCGGCGTGCCTATTTACTCAGTCGGCAAAGGCAAGAGCGCCCAGAGCGGCATTCCCGCCGCGTGGCTGTGGGACCAGATCGCTCAGCACGCCTGGAGTACCGGTGAACCCGGCCTGATCTTCAATGACCGCGTGAACGAATTCAGCGCCCTCAAGAACCTGGGCGAGCGCTACGAGATTCGCAGCACCAATCCTTGCGGTGAAATACCGTTGACCATCGGGGAACCCTGCGATCTGGGGGCCATTAACCTCGCCGCCTACGTTCACAACAGCAGCTTCGACTACGCCACTTTCCGCACCGATGTCCGTACCTGCGTGCGCTTCCTGGATGACGTGCTGGACGTGAACGTCTTTGCGCTGGAGGACAACCGCGTCGCCAGTCAGGACCTGCGCCGCCTGGGCCTGGGCGTGATGGGTCTGGCCGACGCCCTGATCAAGCTGGGATTGCGCTACGACAACGAGGCGGGCCGCGAGACCATCATGGAAATCATGTCGGCGCTGCGCGAGGAGGCCATTGCCGAGAGCGAACGCCTGGGAGCCGAGCGCGGCGTTTACCCGGTCTTCACCCGCAACGAGGACAGGATGCCGCACGCGCCCCGACGCAACGTGGCCGTGCTGACCGTCGCGCCCACCGGCACCACCTCCATGCTTATGGGCGTCAGCTCCGGCATTGAACCCGTCTTCTCGCCCTTTATCTGGCGCAAGATCGGCAGCGAGTACCGGGCGCTGCTGGCCCCCCTCTTCGTGGAGTTGCTGGAAACCTACCCCGCCCCAGACGGTGTTGAGAAGGACGGCGGCTGGGACTGGGACAAGGTCACGGAAGCCGTCAGCGAGAACCACGGCAGTGTGGTGGGCCTGCCCTTTATCCCCGACGCGCTCCAGCAGGTCTTCGTGTGCGCCCACGACATCGCGCCGCAGGACCATGTGCGGATGCAGGGCACGGTGCAGCGGGCCTTCGACGCCGACGGCTTTGCGGGCAACAGCCTGTCCAAGACCATCAACCTGCCCAACGACGCCACCGTGCAGGACGTGCAGGACGCCTACAGCGAGGCGTACCGCACCGGCTGCAAGGGCATCACGGTCTACCGCGACGGCTCGCGCCAGTTTCAGGTGCTGAGTACCAGCAAGGAAAAGAAGACCGAGGACGCCCCCGCGCAGGCCGCCGCCGCAGTTATGGGCGAAAACGTTGATGGTCAAAGGGTGATGGTGGATGGAAAACAGCCCCAGCCCGCCGTTCCATCAACCATCAACCATCAACCATCAGCGGCGAAGCCGCAGTACGAGCGCCCCGCCCGCCTCTCCGGCATCACCGACATGGTCAAGCTGACCGATCCCACCAGCGGGCATCGGCGCTCGTTTCTGGTCACGGTCAACCACCTGAACGGCAAGCCGGTGGAGGTCATGGTCATCAGCGGGCGCGCGGGCGACGAGGCCAACGCCGACAGCGAGGCGCTGGGGCGCGTGGTGTCCATTGCCCTCCAGCACGGCGTTCCGGCGCAGGCGCTGATCAAGACCCTGCGCGGCATCAACGGCGGGCTGTACGGCAGCTACAACGGGCGGCTGGTGGGCAGCAAGGCAGACCTGATCGCCGTGGCGTTGGAAACCTTTCAGAAGGACATGGCCGCCGGGCAGATCGCCGTGCAGGAAGCGGCTGGCCTGCCGCCCCTGGCCGGAGGCAGCGGCGTCAGCGTGGACAGCATGGACAGTGCAACCCGCGAACGCTGCCCCGTCTGCGAGGAACGGGCGGTGATTCGGGAAGAAGGATGTTTGAAGTGCCAGGCGTGCGGCTATAGCAAGTGCGGGTGAAGTAAAAGTAATGTAACTACTCAGCAGGGGGACTTGCGGAGTGGAATCAGATAGAGTAGGCGCATCAAGAACGCTCTTTGCCCCAATTGCCTGATCCTTCAAGCTCGCCTTGACGAGCTTGAACTGCGATTGCTGACCCTGGAAGCTCGCCTTGCCGCCACAAGCCGAACTTCTAGCCAACCGCCCAGCCAGGACAAACCGTGGGTCCCCAAGAGTGAGCGCCAGAAGAGCAACCGCTCTTCTGGCGGGCAACGTGGCCATCCCGGCAAGACGCTCAAAATGAGTGAGCATCCTGATGAAATCAGGACG
>NZ_JNIV01000023.1 GCF_000701405.1 Deinococcus marmoris DSM 12784 | reverse complement strand
CTCTGGGTCACGTCCTGCTGCCTGCCGAGTTTCCCGCACCAGGACGCGATTGATCGCCTCCCATGAACCGTCAGCTTCAAAACGGCGAAAGTACGAATACACCGTCTGCCACGCTGGAAAGTCATGCGGCAGGTTTCTCCAGGCAATGCCGCCCTGCAAGACGTACATGATCGCGCACAGCACCTCGTAGAGATCGACCGTGCGTGGCCGCCCTCCTGGCTTGGCAGAGGGGAGGAGTGGTTCGAGCCGCTTAAACTGGGCTTGGGTCAGGTCCGACGAGTAAGGCTTGCGTTTCACACCTCAAGCTTGCCACCGGGTCTGATCCTTTATAAACGCGCTCTGAAGCTCAACAGACTTGTAAGCGGGACTGGTGTGTGTGCCTCTGCTCAAGACCAGCTTTGGGCGCGGCCAAGATATGTTCAGCAAAAGTCGAACCCACGGCCCGCCTCCAGATTCGGGGGCAGGCCGTGGGTTCAAGCTTCAGATGGAGTTGTGTGGCTCGGCTTTACTTGAAGTTGGCGTTGTACTCGGCCAGTGCCGCGTCTGCGCGGGTCTTGGCTTCCTTCAGGGCGGCGTCCACCGAGCTGCCGCTCAGGACCTTCTGAACGCCTTCCTCGATGATCTTGCGGGTCTGGATCGCCGCGCCGTTCAGGCCGCCAGCGGTGGCGGGGCTGGGGACGGTCTGGGTGAGCTGGTTAAAGGCCACCAGTTGCAGCGGAGTCTGGGTAAACCAGCCCTGCTTGCGCAGCAGGTCGATGCTGCTCTGGCGTACCGGGTAGTAGCCGGTCAGCTTGTGCCAGTCGGCCATGTTCTTGGTGTTGGTCATGTACAGCGCGAAGTCCAGCGCGCCCTCGGCCTGCGGCTTGGGGATGCCCTTGGGAATCCACACGCTGGCCCCACCGATGACCACGCCGTTGCGCTTGGTCCCCGACACGATGGGCAGCGCGCCAATCCCCATCTGGAATCCGGCCTTCTTGGCGGCCTCGCCGTTGTTGCCGATGTCGGCGGTGGAGGTGATGTGGAACACGACCTTCTGGTTGTTGAAGATGGCGTCGCTGCCGTCCCAGTCTTCCAGCTTGCCGGTGTAGGTGTAGTACTTGTTGTCCTGGAGGGTCTTGAAGAAGGTGAAGATGTTCTTGGCGGCGGCGCTGTCCAGGTTGGTGGCGGTGGCGCGGGCCTTGCGTCCGTTGTCGTTGTTCAGCAGCGTCACGCCCTGCTGCGCCATCCACTGCTCAATGAACCAGCCGTTCAGGCTCATGCCGAAGCACGTCACGCCCAGCTTGGCGGCCTCGATCTTTTTACAGGCGTCCAGCATTCCGCCGAAGGTGGTGGGCGGCTTCTTGGGGTCCAGCCCCGCCTTCTTCATCAGGTCCTTGTTGTAGTACAGGACGGGTGACGAGGAGTTGAAGGGCAGGCTGTTGACCTTGCCGTTGATCGTGTAGTAGTTGATGACGGGCTTGATGTAGTCGCCAAAATCCACGTTCTTGACGCTGCTGACCGGCTGGAACACGCCGCTGTCGAGGGCGAGCTGGCTGCCCACTTCAAAGATCTGCACCAGCGCGGGCGGCTTGCCCTGACGCGCGGCGAGAATGGTGGCCTGGAGGCTGTCGTTGTAGCTGCCTTTATAGGTGGGCACCACCTTGACACCGGGGTTGGCCTTATTGAACTCATCGGCGCGGGCCTGAATCCAGCCGGTGCGCTTGGCATCCCCAAAAGAGTGCCAGAAATCCACGGTGGTCTGGGCCTGCGCGGTCTGTGCAGTGGCCATTGCCATCAGGGCCAGCGTCAACATCATTTTTTTCATGTTTCTAAATTAGGCGCTACACATCATGGGCTTGTCAAGCCGCAGGGCACATTCACAGGCCCTGGACTGCGGCTCAGCGCGACACGAGCAGCACATCCGGCAGGTCACCGATCAGTGCCGACACGCCCAGAGCTTCCAATCGGATCACCTCGGCAGGATTGTTGACGGTCCAGGTGTTGACCCGCCAGCCCCCGGCCTGCGCCTGCGCCATCAGGGCGGCGTCGATCATGCTGTGGTGCGGGTGCGATGCACTGGCCTTCAGCCCACGCAGCACGAGGGGCACAAGGTCCAGCGGGCCGAATTTGTAGCTGCGGTGATACAGAAAGCCGCGCTCGATCTCCGGTGCGTGGCTGCGGGCGGCGGCCAGCAGCAGCGGATTAAAGCTGCTGAGGATCACCCGCTGAGTCAGTCCGTGTGCGCGGATAGCGTCCAGCGTGCGGGCCACGCGGTCATCCGGCAGCGCCCGCTCGTATTTGATTTCCACGTTCAGGTACGCGCCTGTTGTTGCCGCCCATTCCAGCAGTTCTTCCAGCGTCGGCACGTCGTCGGGCAGATCGGCAGCCTCCATCTGCGGCAGGGCACGCCCGTCTTTCAGGTGTTCATCGTGGTGAATGACCAGCGTGCCGTCTTTCAAGCGCCGCACGTCCAGTTCCACGCCGTCCAGCCCGGCGTCCAGCGCGGCCTGAAAGCCCCGCATGGTGTTTTCCTGATGCATCTTTGGCGTTCCCCGGTGACCTAAAAGCAGCGGCGTCATGCCGCACAGACTAGCCGCTTGACCGCCCGCTTGACCTGACCCCTGGGGCAGCCCCCATGCTAAGGACACCTCTAGAGGAGCCGCCATGATCCCCACCGAATCCACCGCTTCCATGACCATCAGCGCCTTTGCCGGGGCCTCGCGCCTGAGCCTCAAAGCCCTGCGCCTGTACGGCGAGCTGGGCCTGCTGCCCCCCGAACGGGTGGACCCGGACAGCGGCTACCGCTACTACTCGCCCCGGCAATTACCGCAGGCCCGGTTGATCGGCCTGCTCCGCCAGCTCGACCTCTCGCTCAGTGGGATCCGCGCCGTGCTGGACGCCCCAGCAGACCAGCAGCCCGACATGATCTGGGGCCACTGGACAGCCGCCGAGGCCCAGCACGTCCAGCGGCGCGAACTGGCCCGCTATGTCCTGCGTACCCTCAAAGGAGAACCCCCCATGACCCAGCACTTTGATGTCCAGCAGCGTTTTGTCCCCGCACAGCAGGTCGCCGCCGTGTCCCGACGCCTGCGTGAGCATGAGCTGCCGGCCTTTATCGAACAACAACTTGAGGAGCTGTCCGGCCAGCTCACAGCGGCGGGCGCAACAGCCGCGGGCGCTCCCTTCGTCGTCTATCACGGTCAGGTCAACGACGACAATGACGGCCCCGTCGAGGTCTGTATGCCATACAGCGGACATCTGACGCCCACGGGCAATCTGACCCTGCGTGAAGAACCTGCCCACCATGAAGCCTATGTCACCCTGACCAAAGCGCAGTTCGACTTCCCCGGCATTCTGGACGCCTACGACGCCGCTTGTGCCCACGCCGTGGCGCACGGCCAGTGCGGCGCACTCAGCCCCCGCGAGGTCTACCCGCACGCCTGGGACGGCCTGAACGACACGGACCCGGCGGGCGACGTGGCCTGGCCGTTCGTGCCGCAGCCGGGCTGAGCCGCGTGCCGCACTGAACTGGAAGCGCCACACCGAAAACGCCGCCCGGCAGCACATCTGCGGGCGGCGTCTTTCCTCCTGCCGTCAAAAGCTAGAAGCTGTCGCCGCCCCCCACCCGCACGGCCTGATAGTACGCGTAGGCGGCGCTGTAGCACGCCGGACGCTTGTACCAGCTCTTGGCGGCGCAGATGGCCTTCATGTTGGTGTGGAACGCCTCGTCGGTGGTCTTGCGGTTGCTGTCGGTGCGCTGGTAGACCTTCAGGTTGCGGTAGCCGAAGTCGTGGACGTTGCAGGCCGGGCGGAAGTCCTCGCGGTAGCCCAGGCCCAGGCCGTCGGGGGCGCTGCAACCGTCGCGGCCCCAGCTCAGGCCAGCGTAGGGGCGGGTGGTGCCCGCATATGCCGCGTACTGGTTGTTGTAGTTGCCCACGCTGCCCCAGCCGGTGCGCTTGACATAGGCCAGCCGATCACTGGCGAGGTCCAGACCCGTGATGGCAGGCACAGAGGGCAGACTCAGGTCTGCCACGCGCTCACCGTACGCTTCCTGCAAGGCTTCGAGCAGGCCAGGATCGTTGCCGTACTTCTCCAGAATCGCCTGACTGCCTGCATCCTGGAGTTCGGGGCGCTGGGCGTAGGCGTCGGTTGCGCCGGAAACAGTCTGGGGCGTGGTCTGACCACAGGCCATCAGGGTCAGGGACAGCAGGGCGGCGGGCAGCAGCAGTGGGCGCATGGGGATCTCCTAGGAAAAGAGAGAGGAAGTGAGGACAGACAGAAGCTGCCGTCCCTGGAGCGCGGTCAAATTTTGGTTGCCCGTATGGTAATCATTCCGTCTCTCGTTTGGAAGGGGCCAGTTCGTGTGCTGCCCACCCGAATGGGTGGACTCCCGCCGCTAGACCGGATGCCGCGCCGAGGCGAAGGTCTGCTGCGCGCTCGCGTCGCCCGGCAGCTTCTCGTATTCGCCGTCCAGACACAGCTCCCAGGAGCCGCGCTGATCGGTCCATTCGGTCTTCAGGATGTCCAGAAACTGATCCCGGTGGGCATCAATCAGCACGGGGGCAATGACCTCCACCCGGCGGTCCAGGTTGCGGCTCATCAGGTCCGCGCTGCCGAAGTAGACCTCGGCGTTTCCGGCGTTGCCGAAGACGTAGACGCGGGCATGTTCCAGGTAGCGCCCCAGCAGACTGCGGACGCGCACCGTTTCGGACAGACCCGGCACGCCGGGGCGCAGGCAGCACACGCCCCGGATGATCAGTTCGATGCGGACGCCCGCACTCGCCGCCCCGTACAGCGCCTCGATCATGGCCGGATCGGTCAGTGAATTGACCTTGATCTGTGCCCAGGCATCAAGCCCCGCGCGGGCGTTGTCGGCCTCACGCTCCAGCAGGGCTTCCAGACCGCTGCGGGCGGTGTCGGGGGCCACCAGCAGATGGGTGTAATCGGCCTCGGCGTAGCCGGTCAGGTGGTTGAACAGTTCGGCCACGTCCATGCCGATTTCGGGATCGGCGGTCAGCAGACTCAGATCGGTGTAGAGGCGGGCCGTTTTCGGGTTGTAATTCCCCGTGCCGATGTGCGCGTATCGGCGCAGCCCCTCCGCTTCCCGGCGCACCACCAGCGTCACCTTAGCGTGGGTCTTGAGGCCCGCCATGCCGTACACCACATGCGCCCCGGCCCGCTCCAGCTTCCTGGCCCAACTGATATTGCGCTGCTCGTCGAACCGCGCCTTGAGTTCGATCAGGGCCACCACCTGCTTGCCGTTCTCGGCGGCGGTTCGCAGCGCGGCCAGCAACCGGGGGTCATCCCCCGTGCGGTACAGCGTCTGCTTGATCGCCAGCACCTGCGGATCGCGGCTGGCCTCCTCGATGAAATTCAGGATGTTGGCAAAACCGTCATAGGGGTGATGCAGCAGCACGTCACCGCCGCGCAGGGTATCGAAGATGCCGTTTTCCTCCTCGCCGTCCAGATCAGGTACGGCGGGGGCGTAGTCTGGAAAGGCCAGATCGGGGCGGTTCACGGGCAGGCCCATCAGATCGGCGGTGCCCAGCGGGCCTTCCAGCAGGAAGATGTCCTCGGCGGCCAGTCTCAGGCGCTCCTGAAGGAAGGTCACAAGTTTGATGGGGGTCTCGCGCACCACTTCCAGCCGCACAGCAGCGCCGAAACGGCGGCGGCGCAGCCCGTCCTCGATGGTGGCCAGCAGGTCCTCGGCCTCCTCTTCCTCGAACTCGTAATCGGTGTTGCGGGTCACGCGGAACACATGCGCGGCCAGCACCTCGCGGCCCTTGAACAGCTCGCCGATGTGCGCGGCGATCACGTCTTCCAGCATCAGCAGGGCGTCGCCGATCACCACCACGCGCGGCAACACGCCCACCGGCACCTTCACGCGCGCAAAATCGGTGTCGCCCTCGGAACTGCCCCGCAGCAGCACCGCCAGATTCAGGCTGAGGTTGCTCAGGTACGGAAAGGGGTGGCTGGGGTCCACCACCAGCGGCGTCAGCACCGGCTGAATCTCGGCCAGATAGTGTTCGCGCAGGCTGGCGCGGGCGCGTTTGCCCAGATCGGCCACGCGCACCAGCTTGAGGCCCTCGTCCATCAGCAGCTTCAGCACCTTGCGCGTCGTCTTCTCGATCTCGCGCAACATCCCCTGGGTGCGTTCGCGGACCAGTGCCAGCGTCTCGCGCGGCGTTATGCCGTCCAGACCGGGCGTGTTCACGCCCGCCGCGATCTGACGGTGAATGCCCGCCACGCGCACCATAAAGAACTCGTCGAGGTTGCTGCCGCAGATGGCCGCGTACTTCAGCCGTTCCAGCGGCGGGTTGCGAACGTCACGCGCCTCGGCCAGCACCCGTTCGTTAAAGGCCAGCCAGGACAGCTCACGGTTCAGGTAGCGGCTCTCGGTGTTTGCCACCGTACTGTGTGTGCGCGTTTCGCCCAGACCTTCCGGCTCCGGCTTCTTGCGGTGGCGTTTGGCCCTGGCCGGGGCGGGTTCAGTCAGGACGGCGGACGTTTTGGCGCGGGACACAGAGGACAACTCCTTTAAGCGGGACGGTGGGGAAATCTAGAGTGAGTCGGAGATTGAGTCGGTCGGAAAAAGATAAACCGGGTCTATCAGGCGACTATCAGGGCATTAAAGCACCGATTTGCGTGAGTGACCCGGTATTCAGCTTGATTGTTCGTGGGGGAATGGGCGGCTGGGTGGAAGGCGAAAAGATAACCCCTCTCCTGCGGAGCTGTGCCAGCCAGTCCGCTTTGCAGGAGAGGAGTTGAACGGGCAGAGCAACCCTTAAACCGCCTTCAAACCCTGCTTATACCCGCTTGAACAGCAACGTTGCGTTCTGCCCGCCAAACGCAAACGAGTTGCTCAGGACGTACTCCACCTGCTTTTCGCGTGCGCCTTCGGGGATGTAATCCAGGTCCAGTGCGGGATCGGGATCAGTCAGATTGATGGTGGGCGGCAGGATACCGTCTTTCAGCGCCTGCGCCACGGCAATCGCCTCGATGGCCCCCGCCGCGCCCAGCAGGTGTCCAGTCATGGACTTGGTAGAGCTGATCGCCAGCTTCTTGGCATGATCTCCGAACACATGCTTGATTCCCTGTGTCTCGTACAGGTCATTGAAGTGCGTGCTGGTGCCGTGCGCGTTGACGTAGCCCACCTGTTCGGGGTTGACCCCCGCCGTGTTCAGGGCCATCCTCATCGCCACCTGCGCGCCACGTCCCTCGGGGGCGGGCATGGTGATGTGGTGGGCGTCTGCGCTGGTGCCGTAGCCGACGACTTCGGCGTAGATGGTGGCTCCCCGCTTTTTGGCCTTCTCGTACTCTTCCAGAATCACGATGCCTGCGCCCTCGCCCAGCACGAAACCGTCGCGGGTGGCGCTGAAGGGACGGCTGGCCGTTTCCGGCGAGTCGTTGCGGGTCGACAGCGCCTTCATGTTGGAGAATCCGCCCACGGCGATGGCGGTCACGGCGGCCTCGGTGCCCCCGGCGATCATCACGTCGGCCAGATCGAGCTGAATGTAGCGCGCCGCGTCACCGATGGAACCCGTGCCCGTCGCGCAGGCGGTGACCACAGTGCTGCTCGGCCCCGTCGCGCCAAATTTCATGGCGACGTGTCCGGTGGCCATGTTGGCAATCATCATCGGAATGAACATCGGGCTGATGCGCCCTGGCCCGCGCTCATGCAGCACGGCGGCCTGATCCTCGAAGGTCTTGACCCCACCGATGCCGCTGCCCACCACCGTGCCGACGCGCTCGCCACTGAGTTCCTCGGGGGTCAGGCCGCTGTCACGCGCCGCGAGTTCGGAGGCCACCAGCGCCAGTTGCACGTAGCGGTCCAATTTCCGGGCCTCGCGCGGATCGATGAATTCATCCAGACTGCCCCTGACCTCGCCCGCGATCTTGCTGGCGGTATTGGTGGCGTCGAAATGCGTGATCGGACCAATGCCACTTTTACCCGCGCGCTGCGCCTCGGCATACGCTGCCGCCCCCATCCCGATGGGCGTCACCGGCCCCAGCCCCGTGATCACCACCCGCTTTAGTCCTGAAACGCCCATGTCTTCCCCTCCCTTTTGAGATGGAAAACGGGGCCACGGTCTGCACCGCGCCCCGCTCCTTTACACTGCCCCGGCTACAAGCCCCGCCGGGGGCAGGCGCGTCTACTGCTTGCTCTCGATGTAATCGACGGCGGCCTGCACGGTACGGATGTTCTCGGCATCCTCATCGCTGATGGTCACGCCGAACTTGTCTTCCAGGCCCATGATCAGCTCGACGGTTTCCAGGCTGTCTGCGCCCAGATCCTCCACGAAGCGGGCCTCGGGGTTGATCTTGTCCGCGTCCACACCCAGCTTGTCCACAATCACATCTTTCACGTCATCAAAAGTCGCCATAGTTTTTTCCTCCTGTCTTGAAGTGTCCTTGAAATCTGGCCCAGTCTACACGGGCAGGGTGTGGGAGGCTACGTTCCTGAACGGGGTGCAAACAGGGACAAAGAAAGCTCTCAGCCAGACCCTCTCAGTGCGGATTCAAACCGCCGTCCACACCGATGGTCTGCCCGGTGATGTACCCGGCACCATCAGAGGCCAGGAACGCCACCAGCGCGGCGACTTCCTCCGGCTGGCCGAGGCGGGCCAGGGGAATGCCCGCCAGATAACCGTTCTTCACATCTTCCGCCAGCGTGGCCGTCATATCGGATTCGATGAAACCGGGGGCCACCGCGTTGACCGTGATGCCGCGCCCGCCGTATTCCTTGGCCAGCGCCTTGGTCAGCCCGATCAGCCCGGCCTTGCTGGCCACGTAGTTGGCCTGCCCTGGATTGCCAGTCAATCCCACCACACTGGCAATGTTGATAATCCGCCCACTGCGGGCGCGCATCATGTGTTTGATGGCCGCCCGGCACGCCGAAAACGCGCTGGACAGGTTGGTCTGGATCACGGCGTCCCAGTCCTCGTCCTTCATACGGATGGCGAGGCCGTCGCGGGTAATTCCGGCATTGTTGACCAGCACGTCCAGACGCCCCATCTGCTTGATCACGTCCTCGACGAGTTTCCCGGCGTTGGCAGGCATGGTGAGGTCAGCGCCGAACACCTCGGCACGGACGCCGTGGGAGCGGACTTCTTCAGCTACCTTCTCGGCCTCGGCGGCATTACGTCCGTAATGGACGGCAAGATCAAAGCCATCTGCGGCCAGTTTCAGGGCCATCGCGCGGCCCAGGCCCCGGCTGCTACCGGTGACGAGGGCGACTTTGTTGGGTTGGATGGACTCGGATGCAGTCATTGGACCTCTTTTTTCAAAACGGTGGTGACCGCTTGATTATCTTTTTCAAAACACTGCCAAGACCAGACAGGGGAAGCGGCCTCTCCACCCATCACATAGCAGGTCAAGGTCAGGTCCTTTTTGCCTGAGCGTTGAAGAAGCAAGTTGGCCCCTTCCGGCAAGGGGCTGAGCTGGGGTTTGAGGTAGGTGAAGCGTGAGCCACCAAGTACAGTTCCCGTCACGTTCAGAGTGTCGGCCCCCAGAGTGCCACTTCCCGACACACGGTACTCGTTGGGGCTGACATAGGTGGCGTTCAACTCAAGCCGCAAGCTCTGGCTCAAAATCTCCGCACCCTTCACAACGCCGCCCCAGGTTCCCCGCAGGACGCTGGGATGGTTGGCAAGGGCAATCGGTTCAGGTTTAAACCCACTTTCCCTGCCGCAGGATGTGGCCACCACCGCGACGAGAAACGCAAGAGCAAGTCTTTTCATGATTCACCATTGTCGCTTTCAGTAGGCATTAGGAGCAAGTCGCCCGCAACCCTTACAACTCGAACGCTTCCACATCCGCCGCCGTGCCCATCTGGATGGTCTTTGCACCCGGCACGATACGGCCCACCAGTCCGCTCAGCACCTTGCCGGGGCCGAATTCGATAAAGGTGTCCACGCCCATGCCCGCCAGCGCCTCGATCGTCTCCACCCAGCGCACCGCGCCCGTGATCTGGCGTTCCAGCAGCTCCGGCACGCGCTGGGGATCGTCATTCAATTCAGCCGTGACGTTCGCCAGCACCGGAAAGGCGAAGGGGCCGTAAGCCGCCGCCTTCAGATCGGGCGAGAGGCCAGCGGCAGCCGGGGCCATCAGGGCGCAGTGGAACGGGGCACTGACTTTCAATGGAATGGCTTTCAGGCCGCGCGCTTTCAGCTCAGCGCTGGCTGTTGCCACTGCTTCTGCCGTTCCGCTGATGACGGTCTGCGTGGGGGCGTTGAAGTTGGCGGGCTGCACGCCCGTGATCCCCTCGCAAACTTCCGCCACCACCGCCGGATCGCCCATGATGGCGCTCATGGCCCCGTCACCGGGTGCGACGGCCTGCTGCATCAGCGTGCCGCGTTTGCGGGTCAGGCGCAGAGCATTGGCCAATGTCAAAACCCCGGCAGCCACCAGGGCGCTGTACTCACCCAGCGAATGTCCGGCGGCCACCATCGGGGTCAGTCCCGTCTTTTCGTGCCAGACACGGTAGGCGGCAATGCTGGCGGCCACCAGAGCGGGCTGCTGGTTGGCGGTCAGGGTCAGGTCTTCAATGGGGCCAGTTTCGATCAGGGCGCGCAGACCCGGCAGTGTTTGCTCGGCCTCGGCATACACGGCCTCAGCCACTGGAAAAGCGGCGGCCAGATCAGCGCCCATCCCCACCGAGTGCGAACCCTGACCGGGAAACAGGGCGGCAATTCTGTTGGTGCTACTGGGGGGACTCAAGCGCCCACCTCGGCCAGCGCGGGTGCCTTTGCTTTCAGGCTGGGTGCGCCGCCCCACCATTTCATCGTTCCGGCCACCCAGCTCAGGCCGCCGCCGAAGGCGATCAGCAGCAGTTGCTGACCGTCCTTGACGCGCCCGTCCTGCACCGCCTCATCCAGCGCAAGCGGCACTGTGGCGCTGGAGGTGTTGCCGTAGCGGTCCAGATTGACCACGGTTTTGCTCATGGGAATGCCGAAGCGCTCCACAGCCGTCTCGATGATCCGCACGTTGGCCTGATGCGGAATTACCCAGTCCACGTCCGCGCTGGTCAGGCCGCTCTTTTGCAGCACCTTGTTGCCGCTGTCACCCAGCACGCGCACAGCGAACTTGAAGACCTCACGCCCGTTCATCCCGACGTACTGGCCCATCTGAAAGCCGCCGGGCAACTGCGGGGCGGCGCAGCGCAGGTACAGGCTGGACCCGCCCGCGCCGTCTGCACCCATGATGAACTCCTGAAAGCCCAGGCCCTCCGGCACCGGCCCCACCACTGCCGCGCCTGCACCGTCACCGAACAGGATGGCCGTTCCCCGGTCCTGCTGGTCCACGATCTTGCTCAGGGCCTCGGCTCCCACCACCAGCACGCGCCGCGCCACGCCGGACTGGATCAGGCCAGACGCCACGCTCAGGGCGTAGACGAAACCGCTACAGGCGGTGGACAGATCGAAGGCGGCGGCCCCCGTCAGCCCCACCTGCATGGCGATCAATGCGGCGGTGGAGGGCATCAGTGCGTCGGGGCTGACCGTGGCGCAGATCACCGCGTCCACTTCCCCCAGGGCGTCCGGGTCACGCGCCAGCATGTCGCGCACCGCGCCCACGCCCACGTCGGAGGTGTACTCGTCGGGGGCCGCGAACCGCCGCTCGCGGATGCCGGTGCGCGACTCGATCCACTCGGCGTTGGTGTCCATGTATGCCTCAAAATGCGCGTTGGGCACGATGCGTTCGGGTGCGTAACTTCCCAGGGCGGTGATGCCGATGCTGGGGCGGGCGGTGGAAGCGGTCATGGCAGTCACGGTAGCATTCTTTGAACGGACGTTCAATCAATTAAGTTCAGCGTTGAAGGACGCAATCCGGTGATAGGGGAGCAACGAAAAGGGGCGCACCCCGCAGGACGCGCCCCTCTCTTGATTCTGATTTACTCGGTCTTGTTCTCGCCCTCGCCCTCGGTCTGCTCGCCCTCAACCTGCTCGGTCTGGGGCTGCTCGGCTTCCGGCTGCGCTTCCTCGGCTTTGGCTTCTTGCGTCGCTTCAGGAGCAGCTTCTGCCGGAGCGGCCTCTTCCTGCTGGCCTACCTGCTCACCCTGCGCGGGCTTGCTGAGCTGTGCCATCGCCTGCTGGAGGCCCTTCTCACGCATCAGGCTGGCGTAGTAGGTGTTGATGCCGTCCGGCCCCAGGTTCTTGCTCAGTTCCTGCGGGTTCATGCCGTTGGCCTGTGCCAGAGCGTTCATGGTCTGGTTGAACTCGGCGTCGCTGACCTGCACTTTCAGGTCCTCGGCCAGCTTTTCCAGGGCCAGATCGCGCTTGACGCGGCTCTCGGCGTTCCTGGACAGATCGGCCATGAACTCGTCGAGCTTCCCCTGTTCCTGCATGAAGCTCTCGTACTCGCCCCACTTGACGCCCTGACGGCCCAGATCGTCCTTGATCTCTTCGAGCATGGCGTCACGGCGGCGGTCCAGCAGCGCGGCAGGAATCTCGGCGTCCATGTTCTCGGTCAGGTGCGACACGAACTCCTCGCGGCGGGCGGTTTCGCCCTCCTGCGCGGCGCGGCGTTCCAGCTCGGCCTTCAGGTCCGTCCGCAGCTTGTCCAGGCTATCGAAGTTCAGGCTCTTGGCGAACTCGTCGTCCAGTTCCTGGGTCTTCTTGACCTTGACGTCCTTGATGACCACCGTGACGGCGTGTTCGGGGTGTTCGTGATCGCCGTGCTGGTGCGCAGGAACCGTGATTTCCACAGTGTCGCCCTTGCTCTTGCCCAGCAGCGCTTCACGGACATGCTCTTCGGCCACGTCCAGGTAGATGGGGTAGGTGCCGCCGTCCTCGCCCTGTTCCTCCACGGTCACCTGATCGCTGGCCTCGATGGCACGCTCGGCTTCCTCGAAGGTGGCGTTGCGCTCCTGAAGATCGCCCAGGGTGCGCTCCATCACGTCGTCGGTGATCTCGGGGGATTCGGCGCTCAGGCTCAGGTTGCTCCAGTCGGCCAGCTTCACTTCGGGGTAGGTTTCGCCCTTGACCGTGAACTCGAAGGCCTGACCGCTCACCACTTCCTGGGGATCGATGTTGGCGTCCACCAGGCTCAGCTTCAGCTCCTGAGCGGCCTTGCTGTAGTTGGCCTGGAGCAGGCGGTCACGCACTTCCTGTTCCACGTAACCCTTGCCCACGCGGCCCTCGATGACCTTGCGGGGGGCCTTGCCGGGGCGGAAGCCGGGGACGCGCACGTCGCGCGCCAGCCCGGACCACACCTGGTCATATGCCCGGTTCACTTCGGAGGCGGGAACGGAAACCCTGAACTCCACCTTGTTGCCCTCTCTGCTGATCAGTTCTGCCACGTCATTTCTCCCGTTCGCTGTCCCACGCGGCCAGGGGTCCAGTGGGGACCACCGCCGGGGGCGCATTCCAGCTTTGATTTTTTGCCGTGTCGGTTGCGCTCCCTGCAAGTGCAGGACCAGCACGCACGCGACAAGCCGCTCAGCATCATAGTGCGTTTGGACCCTGTGCGTACACCCACCCCGGTTGCCCCTTCCCTCATCTGATGGCAGAGACAGCGGCGCGGCGGCCCTCCCGTGTGGAAAAAACCGCCGCGCTGCCCGTGTTGTGCCTGTTTTGGTGCTGTGTGTATTTTGGTGCTGTACCTGTCTTGCTGGTGCGAGGAAAGGGACTTGAACCCTCACATCCTACGGATACTAGATCCTAAGTCTAGTGCGTCTACCAGTTCCGCCATCCCCGCATGACTCAACCATCTTAAAAGAAAAATCCGGCCCTGGCCCGTGAAGGCAAGAGCCGGATGGTATGGGGTGGATTAGGGGACTTGAACCCCCGGCCTCCGCTGCCACAGAGCGGCGCTCTAACCAACTGAGCTAAACCCACCGTACGTCCTGTCACCACGCTCACAGGCCCACACATCCTAAACGTGCGCGGGCGGGGTGTCAATGACCCCAGCTTCCGCGCCGCCTTCATCCTCGCCGTGGGCGTGTTGCAGCTTGCGCCAGCGCTCGGCCACCCGCGCTTCCCAGCCCTCGCCCGTGGGGGCATACAGGCCCAAGTGAACGCCGTCCGGCAGGTAATTCTGCGCGAAGGAACCCTGGGGATTGTCGAAGTAATAGGCGTAGCCCTTGCCGTAGCCCTGCTGCCGCATCAGGGCGGTAGGGGCGTTGCGGAGATGGAGGGGCACAGGCAGATTCTCGCCGTCCCGAACCGCGTCCAGCGCCCGCTTCCACGCCACGTACACGCTGTTGCTCTTGGGCGCGAGGGCCAGATACACCACCGCCTGCGCCAGTGCCAGATCGCCCTCGGGACTGCCCAGAAACTCGGCGGTGTCGCGGGCGGCAATCGCCAGTCGCAACGCCTGCGGGTCCGCCAGCCCGATGTCCTCGGCAGCCATGCGGACAATCCGGCGGGCCACGTACAACCCGTCCGCACCGCCTTCCAGCATGCGGGCCAGCCAGTACAGCGCGCCGTCCACATGCGAGGCCCGCACCGATTTGTGCAGCGCGGAGATCAGGTTGTAGAAGTCCTCACCGTTCTTGTCCATCTGCGGCAGATGGCGGCCAAACGCCTCGGTGACGGATTCGGGGGTGACTGGATTGGCAAGTGAACTGGCGACTTCCAGCGTGCTGAGAGCGCGGCGGGCGTCCCCGTCGGCAAGCCTGGAAAGGAGGTCCAGCGCCTCGTCCGTCGCCTCAATTCCCGGCAGCCCGCGCGGGTCAGTCAACGCCCGCTCCAGCAGCCCGCGCACTTCTTCCTGACTCAGCGCCTCCAGCACCAATGTCCGCGCCCTTGAGCGCAACGCCGGGTTGACCTCGAAGGACGGGTTTTCAGTCGTCGCGCCGATCAGCGTGAGCAAACCCGATTCCACATGCGGCAGCAGCGCGTCCTGCTGGGCCTTGTTAAAGCGGTGAATCTCGTCCAGAAACAGGATGGTTTTCTGACCGCGCCCGCGCAGGCGTTCGGCCTCGGCGGTAGCCTCGCGCACGTCCTTGACTCCGGCAGAGACTGCGGATAGGGGGATGAAGTGCGCGCCAACCTCTCCGGCCAGCAGACGCGCCAGGGTGGTTTTGCCCACGCCGGGCGGTCCCCACAAAATTAAAGAACCCAGGCGGCCCGAGGCCAGCACGCGCGACAGCGGTTTGCCCGGCCCAAGCAAATGCGTCTGGCCCACCACCTCGGCCACGGTGCGCGGGCGCAGGCGTTCGGCCAGCGGGGCGGGAGGGTCAAACAGGGTCATGGGGCCGAGAATAATGGGTTGCGCCCCGCGCTTTGTGGACCGAAGCCCGATTTATGCTGTGCGTATGGACTTTGCCAAACAGGTTGAACTGGCCCGTTTTCCCGCCGGGGTGATGGTGACGGTGCGCCAGACCCCGGAAGGCCGCATCTTTCAGGCCGTGCAATCCGGGCGCGGGCTGGAACTCATGGTCACCACCGACGCCGTCAAGATGTACGGCGAGGGGCCGACGCTCCTGCTGGCGCTGGAGCGGCTGAAGAAAGCGGCGGAGGCCGGGCTGCCCACCGTCGGCGAGAACGGCAACTATCAGCGGGCGGTGTTCGTGGGGGACTGAGCCGGGGAGGGTTGATGGTTAAAGGTTGATGGAAAGGGACATTCGCGCGCCTTCCCATTATCCTGCCCCGTATGGACATCGCAGAGCGCTACATCCGGCTGGCCCACGCCATCGGCGTGCATTCCGAGGGTTTCGTGGACGGCTACGGCGGCCCGCAGGAATGGGCAGACCTCACCCGACGCGGACCCACCGAACTTCAGGCCGAGGCCGGGGCATTGCTGGAAGACGTGCAGGGCGTGACCGACGACGCCCGCCGCGAATTTCTGCGCGTGCAGGTGTCGGCCATGCAAACCATGACCAGGATCATCGGTGGAGAGGCCATTCCGTATGAGGAAGAGGTGCGCGGGCTGTACGACATTGACCCGGTGCGTGCCGATCCGAATGAGTTGGACGCCGCCCTGGACGCCCTGGAAACGGCGGTGCCGGGAAGCGGACCACTCTCCGAACGTATTGAAAAGTTGCGTCAGAAGGTGGTGGTCCCCAAAGACGATCTGTTGCGGCTGGCCGCCCCCATTCTGGCCGAACTCCGGCAGCGCACGCAGCAGCGCTTCGGCCTGCCGGAAGGCGAGGATTTCAGCATCTCGCTGGTGTCCGATAAGCCGTGGGGCGGGTACAACTGGCCGCTGGGCAACCTGAAAAGCCGGATTGACATCAACACCGATCTGCCCATGCCGCTGACTGGCCTGCCCGATCTGCTGGCCCACGAGGGCTACCCCGGCCACCACACCGAGCATTCAACGAAAGAGGCCCTGCTGGTCCGTGAGAAAGGCTGGCTGGAACACAGCATCCAACTGATGAACGCTCCCGAATGCGCCGTCTCGGAGGGGATTGCCACCAACGCCTTGGACGCCGTGATGGACGAGGACGAGGTGCATGACTGGCTGTGCGGCGAACTGGCGGCGCAGGCAGGATTGGACGGCAAAGACGTGCGGGTCTTTCTGGACGTGACCGGGGTGCAGAAAGGGCTGAAGAACGTGAGCGGCACGGCGGCGCTGATGCTGCACGGCGAGAAACGCCCCGAGGCCGAGGTGCTGGACTTCCTGGGCCGATACGCCCTGGCCACCCCCGAGCGTGCCCGCCAGACGCTGCGGTTTATCGGGCAGCCGCAGTTCCGGGCTTACATCTTCACCTACGCCGTGGGCAGCGATCTGGTGCAGGGCTGGACCAGGAAGCACGGCCCAGAGGGCTTTGGCCGCCTGCTGCGCGAGCCGCTGACGCCGGGCCAACTGGCGGCGGGCTAAAGCAGAGGCCCTGTTTAACGCCCAGTCCCTTTGAACTGACCCCCCACACGCTAGACTGCTCCCGATATGCCACTGGAGGTAGGAACACGCCTGGCGGGCCGCTATGACCTGCGTTCCCCGCTGGGCGAGGGCGGCAGCGCGCTGGTGTTCCGGGCGCACGATTCGCTGCTGGACCGCGACGTGGCCGTCAAGATGATGCACGCCCATGTGCCGGAATCAGATAAACAGCGTTTTCTGCGCGAGGTCCGCACGCTGGCCCGCCTGACGCACCCCGGCGTGATCCCCGTGCTGGATCTGGGCCTTGACCCCAGCGACGGACGCCCCTTTTTCACCATGCCGCTGATGACGGGGGGACCGATCACCGTGCTGGGACCGCTGGAAGATGCGCCCACCTCGCTGGCCCGCTACCTGACGGCGGCCTCGTTCGCCTCGCGGGCGCTGCATTTCATCCACTCGCGCGGCATTATCCACCGCGATCTGACTCCCGGAAACGTGCTGCTGGACGAAGCGTGGCTGCCGCGCATCATGGATTTCGGGCTGGTGGCGCTGTCGGAACACACCCGGCAGCTCACCCGCAGCGGGCTGACATTGGGAACCCCGGCATACATGGCCCCGGAGCAGGCCAAGGGAATAGGTGTGGGACCGCTGAGCGACCTTTACGCGCTGGGAGCGGTGCTGTACCGCGTGGCCTGCGGCAGCCCGCCCTTCGTGGGCGACAGCGATCAGAGCGTGCTGTTCCAGCATGTCTACGAGAAGATCACGGATCCGCGTGAGCTGAATCCGGCCATCCCCGACGCGGTGGCGCGGGTGCTGATCTCACTGCTCTCCAAGAAGCCGGAGGACCGCCCCGAATCCGGTGAGGCGCTGGCGCACCTGTGGGCGCTGGCCCGCCGCGACATCTGGACCGGGCACGCGCGCGGCCAGTACCGGGGCGGACGTACCCGCACGGGAGAGCATCCCGACGGCCCGGCCCGCGTTTCAAACCTGAAAGAAGTCTGGAGCGTGCCGCTGCCCGGCGAGGTCACCTGGCCCGCCGCCGTGGTGGGCGAGGGCGACTTGGTGGCGGTAGGCACGCGCGGGGGCCAACTGGTGCTGACCCACGCCTCCGGGCGGCCCTTTGCCACCTACGCGGCCCGCGACGAGGTGACGGCCCCAGCGGCTTTTCAGGGCGGTCATATCTTCTTCGGCGCGTGGGACGGCACCCTGCGCCGGGTGGAACTCCAGGGCGGCGCGGAGGTCTGGCGGCATCAGGCCCGCGCCGAGCTGACCGGCGCGCCGACGCTGTGGGCCGGACGGGTGCTGGCCTCCAGCCGCGACGGCCACCTGCATGCGCTGGACGCCCGCACCGGGGAACTGGCCTGGGCCTACCGCACCGACGGCCCGGTGGCGGCCAGCCCGCTGGTGTGGGCCGGAGCGGCGCTGGTCTGCGACGAGAACGGCTGGCTGCACGCGCTGGACGCCCTGAGCGGCAGCCCGCTGTGGAAGGTGGAGGTGGGAACGGTCCACGGCACGCCCGCGCTGCTGCCGGGTACCTCCGGCGAGGCGACGCTGGTGGTGGCCACCTGGGAGGGCGAGGTCCACGCGCTGGCCCTGAGCGCGGCGTCGGGCCGGGTGGCACTGGCCGAGGACGAGGCGATCCTGTGGACCTACGATCTGGAGGACGAGGTCTGGGCATCACCTGCCGTGACCCACAGCGGAACCGGCGATTCTGGACTGGCGATCCTGGCGGGCTGGGACGGCACCGTTCGCGCCCTGCGCCTGCACGACGGCGAGGACGTCTGGGCGCACCGCATGTCGGGCCGCGTGACCGCCAGTCCAGTGATCAGCGCGGGTCTGGTCTTCCTGGCCTCCGAGAGCGGGCAGTTGTGCGCGCTGGACGTGCGGGACGGCACAGTGCGCTGGACCCAGCAGGAGACGACGGGCGTGCAGGCCACCCCACTGGCAGCGGGCGGCACGCTGTACGTGGCCTTCATGGATGGCACCTTGCGCGCCTACCGCCAGCACAACCCGGAGTCGCCGGGAAGCGCGTGATTCGCCCGGTTCAGCCCAGTGACGCTGCCGTTATCGCCCACCACCGCTATCCGTCAGAGGCTGACATTGCCGAGCGTCCTATCTATTCCCAATAGCTGACGGACGCCATACAGCGCGGCCTCTACCTTGGATTCCTCGCACTCGACCATGAGGAGATTATTGCCGGGGCCGGTCTGACCCTGCTGGACTGGGGACCGAGTCAGGGCGATCCGCAGCCGTGGCGGGGCCGTATCGTAAACGTCTGGACGCATCCTGACCATCGGCGGCGTGGGCTGGCGCGTGAACTGGTGGGGCTTTGTCTGGACGCCACCCGTGAACGTGGAATCACCCGCCTGAGCCTGGGCACCACCTCAGAGGCCCGGCACCTGTACGAAACTCTGGGTTTTACGGCCAGCACTTCAGAGATGACAGTCATCCTCCGTTGGGCCGTCCAACGCGGAAGATTGGTGAGGGGGAGAGGCTCAGGCCCTGGCGGAAGTTTCCCCCAGCGCCTTCAGGAACACGCCCACAAATTCCTCGTCGCTCATGGGGTTCTGCCCCGTGATCAGTTCGCGGTCACGGACCACGTTGCTGGTCCACTTGTCGCCGTTCTGCACGGTCATGCCTGCGGCGGCCAGGGCGTCGGCGGGGTAGTACAGCATGGGGGCTTCAAAACCGCCCTCGGCGTCCTTTTCTTCCGGTGTGCTGAAGACGGTGACCTTGTAGCCGCTGTACGTGAAGTCCTCGGCTGTGGGCGTTTCTCCGGCTTCCAGTGCCCGCTGATACGCTCCTGCGGCAGGCTGCGCGGCCAGCAGAGCCACGGGCGCGTGACAGATCAATGCGGTGGGCAGCGAGCGCTCGTGGAAGTGCTTCAGCGCGTGGCCCAGATCGTGGTTGTGCATCAGTTCAATCATGGGGGCGTGGCCGCCGGGCAGGAACAGGGCGTCAAAGGCGTCCAGATTGGTCACGGCGTCGGCCAGCGGCACGATCTCGCCGGACAGGGTTTCGTCCACGAACGCCTTGATCTGTGTGTACTCCGCCTCGTCCTTGAAGAAATCCTTGCTGTCGCTGCCTGCGTCCAGCGGGGGACGGTTGCCGCGCGGTGTGGCAATAGTCAACTGATGGCCCGCCTCCACCAGTCGGTGCGCGGGGACGCCAAATTCATTGAGGTAGAAGCCAGTGGCGTGCGTCTTGCCATTCTGCAAGGGCAATTCGGAGTCGCTGGACATGATGACGAGGATTTTTTTGCTGGCGTCGGATGAGGTCATGCCGATTAACCTAGACCCAGTCCAGATCACGCTCTGTCAGGCGGATCACGCTGAAGTTAGAAAAGAACGTGCCAGTGGAAAGAAAGAGGGATCTTGGCCGTTCGTTTATGACGGGGCATCTGGCAGAGTTGTGGCAAATCAGAGAACAGGACGCGGCTCTGGAACTCGGGGCCGCGTCCTGATTTTGAGTGCCTCCGTTTACTACAGCGGCATATTCCCATGCTTCCGGTACGGCCTGACCTCGGCCTTGTCGCGCAGCATGGCAAAGGTCAGGATCAGGCGCTGGCGGGTGTCTTCCATCGGGATCACGTCGTCTATGTAGCCCTTGCTGGCAGCCACATACGGGTTGTCAAAGGCGTCCTTGTAATCGGCGATCTTCTCGGCGCGGGTGGCTTCGGGGTTCTCGCTGGCATTGATCTCGCGGCGGTAGACGATGTTGGCGGCCCCCTCCGCGCCCATCACGGCGACGGCGGCGGTGGGCCACGCATAGACGACGTCCGCGCCCATATCGCGGCTGTTCATGGCGAGGTACGCGCCGCCATAACTCTTGCGCGTGATCAGGGTGATCTTGGGGACGGTGGCCTCGGCGTAGGCGTACAGCATCTTCGCGCCATGACGGATGATTCCGGCATGTTCCTGCGCCACGCCCGGTAGAAAGCCAGTCACGTCCACGAGGGTCAGAATGGGGACGTTGTAGCAGTCGCAGGTGCGGATAAAACGGGCGGCTTTGTCGGACGCGTCAATGTTCAGCGTTCCGGCCATCACGCGCGGATTGTTGGCGACAATGCCCACACTCTGCCCACCCAGCCGCGCGAAGCCCACCAGAATATTCTTGGCCCAGTTCGGCTGGATTTCCAGAAAGGTGCCGTCGTCCACCAGTTCGTGAATCACCGCGTGCATGGCGTAGGGCTTGCGCTGATCGGGCAGAACGATGTCCAGCAGTTTGTCATTGCGACGGGTGACTGGATCATCGGTCTGGCGCACTGGGGGCTGTTCGTGGGCATTCTGGGGCAAGTAGCACAGCAGGTCACGTATCCCGGCCAGTACCGCCTCATCGCCGTCATATTCCAGGTGGGCCACGCCGCTCTTGCGGGTATGCACGTCCGCGCCGCCGAGCTGATCGAGGGTCACGTCCTCGCGTGTCACGCTCTTGATCACTTCCGGCCCGGTGATGAACATGTAGCTGCTGCCGCCGCTCATCAAAATAAAATCGGTCAGCGCTGGGGAATACACCGCGCCGCCCGCGCAGGGGCCGAGGATGGCGCTGATCTGCGGCACCGCGCCGGAATAAATGGCGTTGCGGTAGAAGATCTCGCCGTAGCCGCTCAGCGAGTCCACCCCTTCCTGAATGCGCGCCCCCGCCGAATCGTTGAGGCCAATGACCGGGCAACCCGTCTTGGCAGCCAGATCCATGATCTTGGTGACTTTTGCGGCGTTCATCTTGCCCAGGCTGCCGCCCAGCACCGTGAAATCCTGCGAGAAGACGAAGACCTGCCGCCCGTCGATGGTGCCGCTCCCGGTGACCACGCCATCCCCCGGAGCTTCCACCCCCTGCATCAGGCGTCCACCCCGGTGTTCCACGAAGGTTCCCATCTCTAAGAAGCTGCCGGGGTCCAGCAGGGCGTCAATGCGTTCGCGAGCGGTCAGCTTGCCGCCGTCACGCTGCTTTTGCTGACGCGCTTTGCCGCCGCCCGCTTCCACCTTGCCGCGCCGCTGCTCCATCTCGGCGATCAGTTCCTGCAACTCCATACCGGGTTGTGTCATGGGGTGCATCCTATCCAAACGGGCGTTAGGAAGTTCTTCGGCCCACTCAGCGCGTCGGCAGGTTTGCCAGCAGCGCCCTGGCCTTTTCGGCCACCTCGGCGTCGGCCACGATCACGTAATGGTCAGCGCGCATCCCGCCAATGGACGTGAAATCACGCCGCCCACCGCTGAGGGCATACCCCACCAGTCCCCAGACCAGCCCGAAAATTGCGCCCAGCACCATGCCGTAGGCCACCGAGAACAGCAGGTTGCCGCCGCCCAGGCCCAGAAGGTTAAAGATCAGGCCCACGAACAGGCCGATAAACAGCCCCTGCCCAAAGCCCAGGCCCGCCGCACGGCCCCAGTCCAGGCGGCCCGTGACCTGCTCGATGGTTTTGAGGCCCTCACCGATGATGGCAGTGCGCTCCACGGGAAATTTCTCGTCGCTCAGGTAATCGACGGCGCGCTGGGCCTCTGGGTATGTGCTGTATGTTGCCACGTTGATGCGGGCACTCTGGTCTGGAATCAGGGCGGAACGGGGATCGGGCTGGGTCATGGGGTCACTTCCTTGGCCCCAGCCTAGAGAACCGGACCACCGCCCATCTGAGCGCCGTGTTCAGCCGGTTTTACCTTTGCCAGAGAGAGCGTTGGCTTTCTGGCGTTTACCGCCCCACCTCCACCACAATTCCCTCGGCCTCGCTCATGCGGACGATGTTGGCGAGGGTGTGGATAGGAACCCCCAGATCGGCCAGAAATTCGCGGCCCAGTTCAAACTGCTTTTCCACCACGCAGCCCAGGCCCAGCAGGGTTGCGCCGCTGAGTTCGATCATCCCGGTCAGGGCGCGCAGGGTGCCGCCAGAGGCCAGAAAGTCGTCGATGATGACCACGCGGTCTTCTGGCCCCAGGAATTCGCTGCTGATAAACAGGTCCACGTTTCCGCCCTTGGTGCGGCTGACCGACGACGCCGTGAAGGCGGGTTCCTTCATGGTCAGCGGCTTTTTCTTGCGGGCGTAGACCATCGGCACGTTCAGTTCCATCGCGGCGGAAATAGCGGGGGCGATGCCACTGACCTCAATGGTCAGGACCTTGTTGGGTTTCAGAGGGGCAAACAGTTCCGCGAAGCGCACGCCCATCTCACGCGTCAGGCCCGGCAGGAGTTGATGGTTGACCAGACCGTCCACCTTGAGAAAACCGCCGGGCAGAATCACGCCCTGTTCACGAATCGCGTCCACCAGTGATTGCATGCGGGAAAGTGTATCCGCCGGGTGGCCGCTGCGGCGCGGAGGGATTTAGACCAGACTGCGGGGGATGCCCGCCCTGCCTGACCTGACCCCTGCCGAACTCGCCGCCTTCTCGCAGAAGTATGGGGTGGAGGATGGACTGGAACGGCTGCCCAGCGTCGGTATCGTCAACCGGGTCTACCGCGCGGCCCTGAACGGCCAGCCCATAGTTCTCCGCATTCCCATGCCGGGAGACATCAAAGACGCCCTGACTGAGAGCGTGGCCGCGCCCGCTGCCTTTTACGCCGGGGTGAGGACGCCGGAACTGCTGGTCTTCGACGATGACCGGGATGTGGTGGACGCACCCGTCACCCTCTACGCCTTCGCGCCGGGCCGCAGTCTGGAAAGTTACGGCTGGACCGAGAATGACCCGCGTCTGCTGCGCGCTTACCAGGAGGCGGGGCGTGAACTGGCACGGCTGCACCGAAACGTGACCACCGCGCCCGATCCGCAGGGCAGGCTCAATCCTATCGCCCCGCCCAACCTGCCCCGCACCCTGGCCCGCGTGACCAACAGCAAAACGTTGGGGCTGACCGACGCCACCTGGGCCACGGAAACGGTCTCCCGGCTGCTGGCTGCGGCCCCACCTCCCGCCCCGGTCTTCCTGCACAACGATCTGCACGCCGGAAACCTGATGGTCACGGACGATGGCGCGGTCACGGCGCTGATCGACTGGGGAGACGCGGGCTGGGGTGACCCGGTGCTGGACCTGACCTACGCCGGGCCGCTGGCCGCCCCCGAACTGCTAAGCGGTTACGGCGAGGAGGCCGTGCTAGACGGCGGCGCGACGCTGCGCCTGCTCGCGTATCTGCTTGAGGACGCCACCCGCCGCCTCGCCTACGTTCCTGAGAGCCACGAGACGGACCTGTGGTACACCCACCCCGGCACCGCGCTGATGCAGCTTTTACGCGTGTCGGTGCAATTCCCAGAGTGGCGGGACTGGCTGGGCCATCAGGGCTGAGGGCCGCCGAACACGTACAGCACCTGCATATCCCCATTGGCCTGCCGTGTGGTCTGTACTTCAATGCTCTGCCCGTCGCGGCTGAGGGTGGCGTGGGCACTGCGGGCATCTGGAAAGGTGCGTTCCCCGATGTCGAAGCCCTGGAGCTGAAGCTGGTTGGTGGCGAAGGCCAGGGCGCTGCGGGCGTCCAGTCCTTTCGGCAGGCGGTAGGTCAGCAGCGCCGTCCTTTTTGCCGTGTCGTAGCGCGTACCCAGCACACCGGCCCCTGCCGGAACGCCGACGCGCAGGCCCTGGCCTTCCTCCTGCAACCCAGCATTGGTCAATCCACCCGCGTAGATGCCCCAGCCCACCCCGGAGGTGGTGCCGCTCAGCAGAGGCTTAGGCAGCGGGACAGGCATCGTCTGCGCTATGACCGGACTGGCAGACAGTGCCAGAGCAGCGGCCAGCATGCCAGCTTTCCAGTTCAACCGCTCACCATGAATCATGCCCGCCATCCTAAACGCGGAAAATGAAAGACGTGTGCCTCAAAAATCACAACTCCGTGCCAGTCCATCTCACCGCAAAAGGCAACCGAAGGCCGTCGGGCGCGCAGCGCACGGGCCGCATTCAGCGTGACGGAGCAGGGCATCAGACCCGGAGGCCGCCGCCCACGCCCGCCCAGAACTTCCAATCCTCCTGCCCAGTGCAACGCTAGCTCCCCCTGCCCCCCTGGGGTAGGGGGCTGGGGGGTGGGGCAAATAGCTGAAGCCCCAGCCTCAAACAAGCCTAAAGTTCGTTGACTTCCGGCTTGAACCCAACCTCCCGGATGTACTTCAGATACTCATCCTCACTCAGCGCCTCTTTCTTCCCGCTCAGGGCAACAAAGAACGCTTCCAGCACGTTGGTGGCAAAGTTGCGGCTGCCCATGCGCGGCGTCGTGGTGATCAACCGCGCCACGCCGCGCTCCTTCATCCAGCCCCGGTCCGCCTCGGTAATCGTCTGCGTCAGAATGGTCTTGCCTTCCAGATGTTTCGGGGCGTAGCGCTTGGCGTAATGGGTGTCCCCGGCGATCACGTCGGCCCAAGCGTAGTACTTGGTGCCCTTGCCCTCCACGCTGCTTTCCTGCTTAGCCCCTGTGGGGTAAAACCAGTCCTGCGGCAGCTTGGTGATCACCGGCAGCACCAGCTTCGCCACGTTCCGCAAAGCCGCCAGCGAGCGCAACGGGCGGTCAATGCCCAGCCCGAACACCACGTCCCCGAACACGATGTCCGCGCCGTGCTGCGCCAGCGCCTCGGCCATGCCGAAACGGTCCACGGCAGAGACCATCAACACCTTCTGGGTGCGCCAGTTCAGCAACGGATCAAGCTGGGCAATCGCGTCGCGCTCCAGCGTATTCTTCAGGCCGCTGCCGTCCAGTACAGGGGTCTGTTTGGCGTTCGCTATCAGCTTCTTGACATTGTTGAACAGGTAGCGCTTGCCATCCGCGATGACATACAGGTCCGCGCCGCCCAGCCCGAAGGCGTCTATCTTGCCGTCCAGCGCCCCGAACAGATCGGCAGCCTTTTTCGCGTCGGCGTCGGTGCCGATGCGTTCCAGAATGAACGGCTGACCCAGCAGGTTGACTTCCTCGCGGGCGTTGCGCTTGCTGCTGCCCAGGCTGACGCTGACGACATGTTTGTAGCCAGGGGGAGCCGGGGTCCAGCCGCTCAGAAGATCACTCATGGGGGGCATTGTAGGCGGCTGCGCCGCGTCTGAGGGTCAAGGGGTCTGAAGGTCTGGCACGAGAGAACCCCGCCCCGCATCCAGCCTTCTGCACGGCCCAGACTGCTACCCTGCCCCCATGAAGCGCAGCCTGCCCGAACTTCAGACCTCGCCCCAGCCGCTGGTGATGGTCACCGCCTACGATTACCCCGGCGGGCAGCACGCCGAGGCCGCCGGGGTGGACCTGATTCTGGTGGGCGACAGCCTGGGCAACGTGGTGCTGGGCTACGACTCCACCGCCCCGGTCACGCTGGCCGACATGATCCACCACGCCCGCGCCGTGCGCCGGGGTGCGCCGGAGACGTTCATGGTGGTGGATCTGCCCTTCGGCACGTACCACACCGGGGTGCAGGACGCCATGCGAAACGCCGTGCGCGTGATCCAGGAAACGGGGGCGGACGCGATCAAGATGGAGGGAGCCTCGCCCGAAATCCTGGCCGTGGTGCAGACGCTGACCCGCAACGGCATCCCCGTGATGGGCCATGTGGGCCTGATGCCCCAGACCGCCACCGCGCAGGGCGGCCTGAAGGTGCAGGGCAAGGACGACGCCAGCGCCCGCGCCACCCTGGAAGGCGCACAGGCGCTGGAGGCGGCGGGGGCTTTTGCCCTGGTGCTGGAAGTGATTCCCGCCCGCCTCGCCAGGCTGATCAGTGAGAAACTGACCATCCCCACCATCGGCATCGGCGCAGGCATGGGGTGCGATGGGCAAGTGCTGGTCACCCACGACTTGCTGGGCGTCTACGAGGGCGAGGAAAAGAAGATCGCCAAACGGTATGCCGAGGTGGGCCAGATTTCCCGCGAGGCGATTGAGAAGTACGCCGCCGAGGTCCGCGCCCGCGAATTTCCGGCGAAGGACAACAGCTTCGTGATGAAAGACGAGGTGTTGGACAAGCTGTATTGAGGGTTGGAGGCTGGACAGCCTGACTTTCCAAAACCCACTACCCTCTTCCCCATGAACTACGACGATTTCGCGGACCTGTATGACCACCAGTACGAGCTGTACCGCGATGATCTGCATTTCTATGCGGGCGTGGCCGAGCGGATGGCGGGGTCAGTACTGGAGGTGGGAGCCGGAACCGGGCGCGTGACCGCGTATCTGGCACGGCGCGGCGTGGACGTGACCGGACTGGAACCCAGCGCCCGCATGATTGAGCGGGCGCAGGAGCGGGCGGCGGGCGGCGGACTGGAGCTGAAGCTGGTGCAGGGCGACATGCAGACCTTCCGGTTGGAGCAGAAGTTCGGGCTGGTGATCGCGCCCTTCAACGCGCTGATGCACCTGTATACCCCGAACGAGCAGCTCGGGGCACTGCAAAACCTGCGCGCACACCTGGAGCCGGGGGGCCAGTTTGCTTTTGACCTGTACCTGCCGCGCTTTGGCAAACCCAACACCGTGCGCCACGAGGGGGAGACCCTGCACGCGCCGGACGGGGGCCGCACCGACATCTTTCTGGTGCAGCGCCACGACAAGCTGCGGCAGCACATCACCACCGAATATTCCGCGGACACCACGCACCCAGATGGGCGGCTGACCCGGCGGCATTACACCCTGACCCAGCGCTATTACACCCGCTACGAGGTGGAGTGGCTGCTGCGCTTCGCGGGCTTCGAGTCGCCGCGCGTGACGGGCAGCTTTCAGGGCGGACCGCTGGAAAAAGGCAGCGAGGTGATGGTCTTCCAGACGCGGGCACTCTAGCGGCGTCGGGATGTCCACGGCGGAAATTATTAGCCGTGACTAAATCCCTGTCGGATGCCGTGCTATTGCCCGCCCTGTCAGCCGTTAGAATCACGCCTGATGCCTCTTGCTTATCTGGCGCGGATCGCGCAGACGCCTGCACCCACATTCGAGGAAGGGCGAAGGGCCGAGTTGATCGCGGAGTTGTGGCGGGAACTGGGCTACCCCTGCGACATCGACGCGGTGGGCAACGTGCTGACCCGTATCGTCCCCCCCGGCACCGAGGGCCGCCCGGCGCTGCTGCTGGCCTCGCACCTGGACACCGTATTCGAGGCCGCAACCGACGTGACCGTGCGCGAGGAAGGTGGGCGGCTGATCGGGCCGGGGGTGGGTGACAACAGCGCCAGTCTGGCCGTGCTGACCGCGCTGCTGCGTGACCTGCGCGGACAGGTGGGCGTGCTGCGCCGTCCGCTGTGGCTGGCGGCCAACGTGGGCGAGGAAGGGCTGGGCGACCTGCGCGGCAGCAAGTACCTGATCTCGCAGCACCGCGAGCAGTTGGGCGCATTCATTGCGGTGGACGGTTACCTGGGCATCGCGGTCACGCGCGGAGTAGGGGTGCGGCGCTACCGGGCCACCTTCCTGGGACCGGGCGGGCACTCCTGGGGCGATCAGGCCCCCAGCACCCTGCACGCGCTGGGACGGGCCATCAGCGCGCTGTATGCCCTGCCGCTGCCGCCCACGCCGCGCACCACGCTGAATGTGGGGGTGGCCTCGGGCGGCACCAGCGTCAACTCCATCGCGGCCAGCGCCGAACTGCTGCTGGACCTGCGCTCGCTGGACCCCGAGGTGCTGGGCAAACTGGACCGCCGCGCAGTTTCGGCCCTGCACGCGGCGGCGCGCGAGGCCGGGGTGACCGTGCGGATCGAGCAGGTGGGGGACCGCCCCGGCGGCGACCTGCACAGCGCGGCCCTGCTGCCCCTGATCCGCGAGGCCGCCCGCGAGAACCGTACGGACCTTCGGACGGCGGCCAGCAGCACCGACGCCAACGCCGCCGCACCCCACGGTCTGCCTGCCGTCGCCATCGGCGTGTATCGGGGCGGCAACGCGCACCGGCTGGACGAATGGGTGCAGACCAGCAGCCTGGAACCGGGCCTGAAATTCCTGCGCCGCGTGGTGGAGCTGTACCAGGGGCAGCCCGTGGCGTGATACCAGTCACCAAAATTCCGACTGAACTCTCAGAAAAGCGCCGAGAGTTTCGCCTCCATTTCGGTGACTGGTCTTTTTCACTCCTCGCTCCGCTCGGAAAATCAGGCTTTATTGAGCCTGGTTTTCAATGATTGGCGTGAGTCATCTGAAGGCGGGAGGCCAGCTCTGCTGGGACACCCCCCACCTTCCCCCGACGCCACTGTAGCCATTCCTGCTTTTTGACGTGCAGGCGCAGGCTTTCGTGACTTCTGCATCAATTCCGGCCCACCATTTTCCCATCTGTTCGGAGCAGAATGGGGGTCAGTTATGAAACCCAACGCGCGCTCCTCCGCCCCGCGCCGTGTCACTTCCGGCAGCCTCCAGTCTGGCCGTCCTCTGCTGGCCCACGCGGGCCGTGCGCTGATGCTGGGCAGCGCCCTGCTGCTGAGCGGCACCGGGGCGCAGGCGGTATCCTCTCCGGCGCAACTGGTCTTCAACCGGGTCAACCGCCTGATCGAGACCAATTACGGTGGACTGTCCACCGTGGACCGGGTGGCGCTGACCGCCGAGTACCAGAAACGGCTGGACGCCGTGTGCAGTTCCTCGCCTGCCGACTGCGCCGAGAGCAAGGCGTATCCGGTGATTCAGGCCGAGGTCACGGCGCTGGGCGACGAACATACCTTCTTCCAGACGCCCGAGGATTTCAAGGAGTTCACGGCCACCGTCAGCGGAGGCAACCGCCTGCAATTTGGCGTCAAGATGGCCCGGCTGGACGGCGAGAACCGCGTGGTCACCGAGGTGGTACCCGGCAGCGCCGCCGAGCAGGGCGGCCTGATGCGCGGCGATCTGCTGCTGAGCATCGACGGTGCGCCCTACACCTTCGATGGCCTCAGGACGGCCAAAGAGGGCGGCAAGCCCACCACTCTGGGCCTGACCCGCCGGGGCGTGGGCCTGACGCTCACGCTGACTGCCCGCGAGAGCAGCACGCGTGATCTGCCGCGCATCGCTTACGTCCCCGCCAGCACGCCAGCGGGCGCAGCAAACACCACCACGGCGGGCGAGGTGGCCGTGCTGCGGATTCCCACCTTCCTGTCCGGCGGGGGCGTGGCGCAGGCGGTGCATGATCTGGTGGGACAGGCGCAAAAACGCGGGGTCTCCGGCGTGATCGTGGACCTGCGCGGCAACGGCGGCGGCAGCCTGTACGAGTGCGACAGCGGCGTCAGCGCCTTCGTGCCCAGCGTGACCCGCGTGGCCCGCAGCGTGGAAGGCAACCGCCGCACGCTGGTCAGCCGGGGAACCATTCTGGACGACGGGCGCGTCGCCTCCAGCGTGCAGAATCCGCAACTGTGGACCGGGCCGCTGGCCGTGCTGGTGGACGGCGGCAGCGCCTCGTGCAGCGAGTTCTTCGCCTATGAAGTCCAGTACGCCGCGCGCGGCCCGGTCATCGGCGAGACCACCGCCGGGGTGGGCAACACCGCCACGCGCAACTTCGCGGTAGGAGACGGCGCGCTGCAACTGACCATCCTGAATTACGCCAAGCCCGACGGCACGCCGTATCCCACCCGCATCACCCCCGATCAGACCTTCGCCCAGGGAGAGGAACAGATTCGCGCCCTGACCCAGGGCAAGGACGATCTGCTCGACGACGGCCTGAGGGCGCTGGCCAAGGCCCCGGTGCTGACGCTGGACCCCGTGCGTGACCGGCCCTGAGTACGGGCTGCGGACGTCGTTGAAACAGGAAAAGCACCCGCCTCAACACGGGTGCTTTTCTGTTGTCGAAATGCTCTGAAACTGGACCCTACATGTCCATGCGCGTCTTCAGGAAGTTGGTCATGACCGCGCCGCGCTTATAAAACGGGTTGTCCATGATCTTGATGTACAGCGGGATGGTGGTTTTCGGCCCCTGGATCACGGTTTCTTCCAGGGCGCGTTTCATGCGGGCAATCGCCTCGGCGCGGTTGTCGTGATGCACGATCAGCTTGCCGATCAGGCTGTCGTAGTGCGGCGGAATGACGTAGCCGGTGTAGACGTGGCTGTCCACGCGCACGCCGGGGCCACCTGCGAAATGCACGTCGTCGATCCGGCCCGCCGCCGGGCGGAAATCCTTGTCGGGGTCCTCTGCGTTCAGGCGGCACTCGATGGCGTGTCCGCGCAGCACCACGTCCTCCTGCTTGAGGTTCAGGCCGTGGCCGCTGGCGATTTCCAGTTGCATGCGGACCAGATCCAGGCCGCTGATCATCTCGGAGACGCAGTGTTCCACCTGAATGCGGGTGTTCATCTCCATGAAGTAGTAGTTGCCGTCGCGGTCCACGATGAATTCCAGCGTGCCCGCCCCGGCGTAGTTGACGTGCTGCGCCAGACGCACGCCCGCCGCCAGAATCTCCTGCCGCAGACTGTCGGGCAGGGTGCTAGGCGCTTCCTCGATCAGCTTCTGGTTGCGCCGCTGGATGCTGCAATCGCGCTCCCCGATGTGGATGACGTGGCCGGTGCCGTCGCCCATGACCTGCACTTCCACATGCCGGAATTCTTCCAGAAACTTTTCCATGATCAGGTCGGGATCGCTGAAATACAGCCGCGCTTCCTCCTGTGCCTGCGCAAAGCCCTTTTTCAGCTCGTCCTGCGTGCGGATGATCTTCTGGCCGCGTCCGCCGCCGCCCGCGCTGGCCTTGAGCAGCACCGGATACCCGATCTGCTTGGCGGCCAGCACAGCCGCGTCCAGATCAGGCAGAATCCCGGTTCCGGGCACCACGGGCACGTTGGAGTTGGCGGCGATTTCACGCCCGCCCGCCTTACTGCCCAGCGCCCGCATACTTTCCGGGGTGGGGCCGATGAAGACCAGTCCGTGTTCGCGGCACATCTCGGCGAAATCGGGGTTCTCGGCCATGAAACCGTAGCCGGGGTGAATGCCCTCCGCACCGGTCATGAGGGCCGCCTGGAGGATGTTGGGGATGTTCAGGTAAGAGGCGTTGCTGGCGGGCGGTCCCACGCACACCGACTCATCGGCCAGCAGCACGGGCAGGCTCTTCTCGTCGGCGGTGGAGTACACCACCACGGTCTTGACGCCCAGTTCACGGGCCGTGCGAATGATCCGCAGGGCGATCTCGCCCCGGTTGGCAATCAAAATTTTCTTAAACATGACGCCGCCTCACTCGATCAGGAACAGGGTCTGGCCGTATTCCACCGGCTCGGCGTTCTTGACCAGAATCTCGCGCACCACGCCGCCCATTTCGGCCTCGATCTCGTTCATCAGCTTCATGGCCTCGATGATGCACAGGATCTGTCCCGCCGTCACGGTGTCGCCCACCTTGACGTAGGGCGCGGCGTCCGGGCTGCTGCTGGCGTAGAAGGTGCCGACGATGGGCGCTTTGACTGGCGCGCCGCTGGCGGCAGCCGGGGCCGCAGGCGCGCTGGCAGCGGGCGCAGCCGGAGCGGCCTCTGAAGCTGGGGCAGAGACCGGGGCCGGAGGGGTGGGCGCACTGTCAAAAGCGGCCTCAAAGGCGGGCTGGGGCGCGGCGGGGGCGCTGGGCGCGGCGTTGCCCCCAGCCTGCGGGCCACGCTTGAGGTCCAGCGAAAAGCTGCCGGTCTGGAGGCTGAATTCGCGGACATCGGCGGCTTTGAGGGCATCGAGCATCTGTTTCAGGTCGTCTGGGTTCATGGCCCCTCCTTATGATCGTGACAATCGGGTCTGCTGAGATGGGTTGCGCCTGTTCATCATGACGGGTCAGGCGTGGGGAGTCTTCCCCCGTCCCTAACGCCCGTTTGGCTGCCTGCCGAGTTTAGCGGCTTCCGCAGATGGATGGTCGAAGTTTGAAACTCGGTCCAGTTCCGCGCTGTTCAATTCAGTTCAATCCCTCGGCCTCGCGCACGATGTCCAGCACCCGCTCGCGCACAGCGCGTTCCTCGCGCAGGTAGCGTTCGGCGCTCATCTGCACGCCGATGGCCGCCACCAGCGCGCCCGCGTAGTGGTAGGGCACGCCCAGGGTGCATTGCCCCGGAATCCATTCCTCGATGCTGTAGGCGTAGCCCAGACGCTGAACACGCCCCACCTCGGTATGCCACTCATCCAGCGTGGTGATGCTGCTCTGGGTGCAGGTGGAAAACGTTCTGGGTGTGATATCGGCGTGCGCGTACAGGATCTTGCCGCTGGCAGTGGAGGTGGCGGGTAGATAGATATCCAGCGGCAGATCGATGTCGGCATCCGGGTGGCGTTCGCGGATCGCTGCCACCACTTCCTCGCCCTCCAGGATGCACAGAAAGGCCACGCAGCGCACCTCCAGCGCCAGCCGGGTGATCAATGAGCGGGCGTCGGGAAACCACGGCAACGAGGCCGTGAGCTGCGCGCCCATCTCGGCCAGATGCCAGGACAGTCGGTATTTTCCGGCGGGGGTCCGGCGCAGAAAGCCTGCTCCGGTCAGCCCTGCCAGATAGGCGTGGGCGGTGGCCCGTGGAATGCCCAGATGCGCGGCCAGTGCGCGCACACCCCACTCGGGCTGCTCGGCACTGAAGGCCGACAGGATGTTCGCCGCTTTTTGAAGGGACAGCACCCGTCCAGCTTACGCGGACGAGGAGGAGAATGTAAGTGTGTGTGTGGCTTCATTGTGGCTTGAGGAAGAGAGGGGCTTGTTGACCCAGTCGTGGGGTGGCTGCCAGCGGTTTGACCCCTCCCCCCCTCCGGGGACCTCCCCCTAGAAGGGAGGCGGGGTATTTCTCAACCTACACGACCTTCTGCGCTCCCTGGCTCCCTTTTAAGGGGAGCTGGCGGCGAAGCCGACTGAGGGGTTTCCTTTCAACTCAGCCGAAAGCGAAGGCCCACAGCCGCTCTGGAAGCTGTTGCCGTTGCCATTCGCGTTCTGCATCTTCAGCCGCAGCCGCAGCCCGCGCATATCTGGCCGCGTGTGGCGCGTGGGTGGCGACATGCGCGGTGGCGGCGGCATGTCCGGCAGCACGGGCGGCGGCGATGGCAGCGGGGTCAGAAGCTTCGCGGGCTGCCGCATGGCAGGCAAACGCGGCAGCCCGCGCCTCCACCATTCTCAGATCACCACGCGCCCAGGCCCGCGCCGCCTCAACGGCTTTCCGGGGACGGTCATCGTCAGGACGGTGGGCCTCAAAGCAGGCCAACACATGCGCGGCGCAGTCAGCAGCCCAGAGGGCCAGCAGGCGGTGATCCCCCTGGTCCGGCTTTACGACTCCACACCCAGATAAGTCAGGATCAGCGCCGCCGTGTCGCGCAGGGCGTCGGTGTGCATCCGCTCGTAGGCGTGGCTGGCATCCACGCCGGGGCCGATGAGGGCCACCGGGTAATCGCCCCCTGCCCGCCACGCCGCCGAACCGTCCGAGCCGTAAAAAGGGTACATGTCCACCCGCAGGTCCAGGTCTGCCCGCACCGCCGCCGCCCGCAGGCGGTTGCCCAGCGCGTGATCGTAGGGACCGCTGCTGTCGGCCACGCATAGGGTGACGCAGTGTTCGTTGCTGGTCTGGCCCTCGCCCACTGCCGCCATATCCACCGCGATCAACTCGTCGGTGTGGGGCGGAATGCCCGTGGCCGCGCCGTGGCCGACTTCCTCGTAGGTGGTGACATGAAAGGCCACCGTTTTTGCGGGCGGAGTGTTGATCAATTCCTTCGTGACGGCCAGGAAAATCGCCACCGCCGCCTTGTTGTCCAGATGGCGCGATTTGATGTATCCGGCGGCGGTCACGCGGGGCCGCGCGTCATAGCTGACGAAATCGCCCACGCCTATGCCCAGCGTGCGGGTCTCGGCGGCACTGGCGGTCTGCTCGTCCAGCCGGACTTCCATCACGGACGCCTCGCGCTTGAGGTCACGCAGGGCCGCGCCGTGGACGTGGGTACTCTGGCGGATGTTGACCACGGTGCCGGTGACCACGCGTCCGCTCTGGGTATGCACGCGCACGTCCTCGCCCTCCACAGTGGCCCAGTCGTAGCCGCCCAGCATGGACAGCCGCAGCCGCCCGTTGGTTTTAATGCCCTTGACCATCGCCCCCAGCGTGTCGGTGTGGCCGCTGAAGGTGACGTGGCCCTCACTGCTGCCAGGAACTTCCCAGGTCAGTGCGCCTTTACGGGTGCGCGTGGGCGTGATGCCCAGCGCCGCCACCTCCTTTTCAATCAGCGCAACGGCGGCTTCCGTAAATCCGGTGGGGCTGGGGGTGTCCAGCAGGCGCACGAGGACATCCAGCGTGTAGTCCAGATCAAAGGCAGGGTTCATGGCCCCCAATATGGCGGATCAGCGTCTCTGTCTCCAGCCCAGAGACTCCAGTACGGAGGACGCGGCACCTTCGGTTTTGGCGCGCGGTGATACGCTCAGGGGCGATATGGATTCCTATGATGTGTTGGTCATTGGCGGCGGCCCGGCGGGGTACGTGGCCGCCATTCGCGCCGCCCAGTTGGGCTTCAAGACCGCCTGCGTGGACGATTTTACGCGGGACGGCAAGCCCAGTCTGGGCGGCACCTGCCTGAACGTGGGCTGCATTCCCAGCAAGGCGCTACTGGATTCCTCCGAGAAGTTTGAGATGATCGCGCACGACGTGGCCGATCACGGCATCACGGTGGGCGGTCTGAAGATGGACCTGGGCAAGATGCTGTCGCGCAAGACGGGCGTGGTGGACAAGCTGACCGGGGGCATCGCCTACCTGTTCAAGAAGAACAAGATCACCTCCATCTCGGGCCTGGGCAAGCTGGTCCGCGCCGACGGCGACGAGTGGATCGTGGACGCCGCCGGAACCGAGGTCAAGGCCAAAAACGTGATCGTGGCGACGGGCAGCAGCCCCCGCGAACTGCCGCTGGCCCCGTTTGGTGGACATGTGGTGGAGAACAGCGGCGCGCTGACCTTCAGCGAGGTTCCTCAGAAACTGGGCGTGATCGGCGCGGGCGTCATTGGCGTGGAGCTGGGCAGCGTGTGGCGTCGCCTGGGCGCGGAGGTCACCATTCTGGAAGCCCTCCCTGGTTTCCTGCTGGCCGCCGACGACGCGATTGCCAAGGAATCCCTGAAGCAGTTCAAGAAGCAGGGGCTGGACTTCCACTTCAGCGTCAATATCACCAGAGTGGAGCAGACCGACGCGGGCGTCAGCGTGACCTACACCGAGAAAGACAAGGAAGTCACGGCGCAGTTCGACAAGTTGATCGTGTCCATTGGGCGCGTTCCGCACACCTCGGGCATGGGCGCGGACGCCGTGGGGCTGGGGCTGGACGAGCGCGGCTATGTCAAGGTGGACAGCCACTACCGCACCAATCTGAAGGGCATTTACGCCATCGGTGACGTGATCGGCGGCGCGATGCTGGCGCACAAGGCCGAGGAAGAGGGCGTGGCGCTGGCCGAGCAACTGGCGGGGCAGGCCGGACACGTCAATTACGACGTGATTCCCTGGGTGATCTACACCTCGCCCGAAATCGCCTGGGCGGGCCTGACTGAGAAAGCCGCGAAAGAAGCGGGCCACAACGTCAAGACCGGGCAGTTCCCCTTCAGCGCCAACGGACGCGCGCTGGGTCACGGCGATCCGCGCGGATTTGTCAAAGTGGTGGCCGACGCCGACACCGACAAGCTGCTGGGCGTGCATATGGTTGGCCCCAACGTGTCCGAACTGATTGGTGAGACGGTGGCGATCATGGAATTCGGCGGCTCCTCCGAGGACCTGGCTCGCACCATCCACGCGCATCCCACCCTCAGCGAAGTGGTCAAGGAAGCGGCGCTGGCGGCAGGCGGACGCGCGCTGCATATGTAAAGCGTGGCAATACCAGAAGAGGGGCAGACCAGATCACGGTCTGTCCCTCTTTTATGATGTGGGCATGACCCACACCCTCTCCTCTCCCCTGCCGCTGGAATCCAAACTGGTTGAACGTGTCTGGGGCGGCACCCGGCTGATCCCGGAAGGCGGCGACACCAGCAAACCCATTGGCGAGGCGTGGGTCATCGGCGAGGACAACCACGTTTCGGGTGGCCCTTATGCCGGGCAGACGCTGGCCGCCCTGTCAAAACAGTTTCCACAGGAGCTGCTGGGCAGCCGCGCTTCCGGCATCCGCTTTCCGCTGCTGATCAAGCTGCTGGACTGCGCCGACTGGCTGAGCGTGCAGGTCCACCCGGACGACGCGCAGGCCCGCATGCTGGAAGGCGAGGGCCACTTGGGCAAGACCGAGGCGTGGCAGGTGCTGGACGCCGACGCGGGCGCACAGATCATTGCCGGAATCAAGCCAGACACGGCCCAGGACAAGTTGAGCGAGGCGATTCTGGCCGGGAAGGTCATGGATCATGTGGCGTACACGCCCGTTCAGACCGGGGACACCTTCATGATTCCCGCCGGGACCGTTCACGCGCTGGGGCCAGGGGTCTTCCTGTACGAGGTCCAGCAGACCAGTGACCTGACCTACCGCATCCACGACTGGGACCGCCCCGCCGCCGCTGGCCGCACCCTGCACCTCGAAAAAAGCGCCGAGGTTTCGCGGCCCTGGCCCGCACCTGCCTCTCCCCTGCCCCCCGCCCGGGACGCCGTTCAGGAGCTGACCCGCTGCGATTACTTCGTGCTGGAACGCCTGAGCAGCGCAGGCAGCACGCTGGCGGACGACACTGCTGGGCAGACCTTTCACGTCCTGACCGTCACGGTGGGTGAGGCAACGGTAGAGGCAGGCGGGGAAACCACGCGACTGGGCCAGTTTGAGTCCCTGCTGCTGCCCGCCGCCGTGGGTGGGTATCAGCTCTCCGGCGACTTTCAGATGCTGAGGTCCAGCCTGCCGGAGTAACGCGCAGGGCTAAAGCAGCCACCAGACCCAATGAGGAGGGACGTGATGGAGACCATGAAAGTTTTTGCACGACTCGCGGCAGACAGCGGCGAGGTCAGCATGGTGGACGCGCCAGTTCCACAGATCGGCGGTGATGAGGTGCTGGTGCGGGTGGGGGCCTTCGGCGTCGGCCTTCATGACCGCTCCTTCATCCCACGGGGCGTGGCCTTCCCCTACACCATCGGCACGGAAGGCGCGGGGACGGTGGTGGAGACGGGCGATCAGGTGGCCGGGGTTTCAGTCGGTGACCGGGTCATCTTCACCACCAGCCTGCAACCGCAGGGCGGCGCGTGGGCGGAATATGCCGCCGCGAACCAGCACACCCTGATCCCCCTGCCAGACGGTCTGACCTTTGCCCAGGGCGCGGCGGTTCCCATTGCGGGCAAAGCGGCGCTGGAGAGCCTGAACGCGCTGGGGCTGCAAGGCGGCGATTCCCTGTTTATTGCCGGAGCTTCAGGGGCGATTGGCAGTCTGGTGATTCAACTGGCGGCGGCCCAGGGCATTCGCGTGGCTGGCTCGGCCTCTGCGGGCAATCACGCGCATATGCGGGCGCTGGGGCTGGAACACGCCGCCGATTATCAGCAGGCCGACTGGCCGGAGGGGGTGCGCGTCTGGGCCGGGGGCGGGGTCAGCGCCGCGCTGGCGATTCAGCCCGGAACGGGAATGGCCAGCCAGTCGGTGGTCAGGGACGGCGGCAGACTCATCACGGTTTCGGGAGACAGTGCCCAGATCCGCCCGGAGCGGGGAATCACCGTGCAGCAGATCAGCCACAGCCACGCCACGCAGATCAAGGTTGCCGGACTGGTGGCGGAAATAGCGAAGGGGCAGGTTCAACTGATCATTGAAAACGAGTACCCGTTTGCAGAGGCGCTGGACGCCCTGAAAAAGACCGAGACCCGCCATGCACGGGGGAAATCCGTGGTGGTGCTGGGGTAGCTGGACGGGACACAGTGACGCACCCGCCCTACCTGCTCTTCCACCAGCCGTCGGCCCCCAGCAGCAGCCAGTCCACACTCTTGGACCCCTTGATCTGCCGGTTCGCCGGGCTAAAGACCTGGGTGTAGGTGGGACCGCTGCGGCTGCCTCCGCCCTCCGGTTTCAGGGTCAGCACGTACGAGGCCGCGTCGTAACTCCAGGTGCCGCCCGTCGCCTTGCTGCCCCCCGAACCCGCCGTGATGCCGGGGCCGGTCAGCGAGGTAAAGCTCTGGCCCCTGTCCTCGTAACGCCCGTTCGGCAGCAGTTCAAGGTCCTTGCTGCCGCTGGAATTGACCGCCGTATCGCCTGTCCCGGACGTTCTGGCGTACTTGGTGCTGAAGATGCCGGTCACGTCTCTGGCCGTCAGCGCGGGGATTTCGTAATACGCCTGACTGCCCACGTCAATGCGGGTCTGGCCGCCGCTGAGCTTCGTGACGGTGTACACGGTGGTTTTGCCGCCCGGCGTGGTCACCTGAAAGTTGCCACCGACGCTTTTCCAGCGGGCGGGCAATTCCCCCCGTCCGTCCGCCTTCAGGTCCGGGGCGCGGTAATTCGCGCGGGAATCTTCCAGAAAGACGCCACCGGGCAAAAAGGCCAGTTGTCCCGAGTCGTTGAACGCCTGAAGCTGCATCCCACTGGGCGTGTAGACGTTTCTCATGGTGGATCTGGACCAGGTGTACAGCCTGACCTTCTCGCCGCGTGCGTACCCGTTGGTGATGGCCTGGGCCGCCTGGGTAAACGCCTGCGCGCGGGCCGTCAGGTCTTTCCTGATGGCCGCCGGGTCCAGCTTGACGGAATCGAGCAGGTCCTGCATCCCCTGAGGACTGCCTTCCACCTGCCTGCGGCTCAGGCCGTACAGCTCCAGCGGCAGGGTCACGCCACCCTGTTCCAGCAGCAGCAAGGTGGAATAGTCCGGGCTGCGGTCGTCTGGCCTGTCTCCCCGTTCCAGCATGAAGAAATACGCCGTGACGGCTCCGTCCCTGACCGATTCGGCCTTGAAGGCGTCCTTAACCACCCTGACCGTCTCGCCCTCGCTGCCCTGCATCCAGGCCATCAACGTTTTGAGGGTCTGCGGGCCGCTGCCGATCACGGCCTCATGCACACGCAGCAGCGGGAAGCCGTTTTTCTTGCCCTCGTAGACCACACACCTGCTGGGGCACCTGCCGGAGCGGTCCGAAACCTTCAGGTCGGCGGGGTCTTTCCAGCTCACCCCCGCGAATCTGGGCGTGGCTGCCCCCGCCCAGACGGGCAGCGTCAGCGCGGCAAGCAGAAGGGTGCGGGTGAGGCGTCGGTTCAGGGTTGGCATGGGTCTGTCCTCCTGAGGTTACGCGGGGTGGGAGGCGGGGTTTCCAGAAAGGCGCGGTTGACCTCCCTTTGTAACGGCTCTGAGAATGAGAACACCACTGCTGGCCTCAAGTGCCGCTGACAGTGGTGTTCCAGGAACGGGACGCTTCAGCCGGGCTGATGCCCCGGATCGTGGTCATACACGCGCCGGGTGGCCTCGTCCAGAATGGCGCGCAGGTCCGATTCGCTCTGGGCCTCCACGTACACGCGGACCACGGGTTCGGTGCCGGAAGCCCGGAACATGGCCGAGGCTCCGCCCGCCAGCGTCAGCTTCACGCCGTCGCGGGTGTTGATGCCCTCCACGGCATGGCCCGCCACCTCCTTAAAGTTCTGGGCAGCGGTCAGCAGCGCGGCTTTATCGAACTGATTGCTCAGGTGCAGGTCCGCGCGGTCATAGTGGTGCCGGAAGTCCACCTCGGCCTCGATGTCGGCAAACAGTTCGGACAGACTTTTGCCACTGGCCGCCATCGCCTCGATCATCAGCAGGCTGTTCAGCAGGCCGTCGCGCTCCGGGATGTGCCCGCGCGAGGACAGCCCGCCGGATTCCTCGCCGCCGATCAGCACGGCCCTGCTCTCGTCGTCCTGCCCCTCCAGGAAGGCATCGGTGATGTACTTGAAACCCACCGGGGTTTCCAGCACCTCCAGCCCCAGCTTGCGGGCCAGCAACTCGATCACGCGGCTGCCCGACACGGTTTTGACCACACGCCCGCGCAGACCGCGCACACGGTACAGGTGAGCGGTCAGCACGGCGAAGATCTGGTGGCTGTTGAAGAACTGCCCGCCCGCTGTGACCGCGCCCACCCGGTCCGCATCGCCGTCGGTCACGACGCCCAGCGTCTGCCCGGATTCCCCCGCCAGCAGGGCCATCAGCTCGCCCAGACTCTGCGGAACGGGTTCGGGGTTGACACCGTGGAACAGCGGATCGGGGCGTCCGTGTAGTTCCGTCAGACCAAGCTGCAAGCCCGCGTGTTCGGCGTAGCCGGTCAGCCAGCCGCAGGCCGCGCCGCCCATCGGATCGTGAATGACGCGGCCCCGGTAGGAGCGCAGCACCTCCAGATCGAGCTGCCGGTCCAGTTGCCCGTAGTACGCCTGCCGGATATCGAGGGGGCGCACCGTGCCGCGCGGCCCGCTGTAGGCTTCGGGTGCGTCCAGGGCAGCCTCCACCTGGGCCACCAGGGCCGGGGTGGCGCTGCCGCCGTAATGCCCCTTGAGCTTGTAGCCGCTGTAGGCGGGCGGGTTGTGGCTGGCCGTGACCATCACGCCCCCTGCCGCGCCGTGGTGGACGACGGCGAAGGACAGGGCCGGGGTGGGCAGATACTCGGTGGCCAGCCACACGTCCAGCCCCTGCCCGGCCATCGTCTCGGCCACCACGCGGGCAAAACCAGCACCCTGGAAACGGGTGTCGAAGCCCACCACCACCGCGCCTCCGCCCCCCTGCCGGAGGACCTGGGCGTGGGCCTGAGCGACACGGCGCACGTTGTCGTAGGTAAATTCGTCCGCGATGATGTCGCGCCAGCCGTCCGTTCCGAATTTGATGGGCATGCAGGGTTCTCCGGCCCATAGCGTAGCAAGAAGCGCCTGACAGGACTCCAGCAGGGGGCGGGCAAAAACGCGGGCTGAGACGGACTCCGGTGGAAAGGTGCTTGGAACACCTGGAAATCCGAACGGGCGTCCACGCGTCCCCTCTGCGGGCTGTACGGGTCATTGGCGCTGTTCTGGACAGGACCGGTGGGCAGGAGAACGGCATCCCTGCGGGCCTGGAGTGCAGGCACCCTGCGCTGTTCCGATTTCTGCCGCGCTACCGACGGGGTCCAGATGAGCAAATCAGGTTTGACTTTATGCCCCGAAATCCCTAGCCTCACAGCAGCTTCGACAATTCAACCCGGCTCCGATCTCGCCCTTCCCCTTTTTCAACTTCAGGAGGCTCCTATGCGGCGTTCCCTCTTTCTTTCCCTGGCTCTGCTGGGGACATCGGCAGGCGCGGTCACGCTGGTCTACGGCGCGGGCGGCGAACCCGTCTCGCTGGATTCCGGCACCATCACCGACGGCAACTCGGCCACCCCACAGATGATGGTCTACGACGGTCTGGTGCGTTTCAAGAACGGAACCAGCGACATCTCGCCCAGTCTGGCGCTCCGGTGGACCTCCAATGCCAGCGCCACGGAATGGACGTTCTACCTGCGGCCCGGCGTCAAGTTCACCGACGGCACGCCGTTCAACGCGGACGCCGTGGTGTACAACGTCAACCGCTGGTGGGACCCCGCTGCTCCCGGCGGCGCAAAGGAACAGAGCAAGACCTTTACCTCCTGGCAGTTCATCTTCGGCGGCTTCAAGGGCGATCCCGGAACCATCCTCAAAAGCGTCCGCGCCGACGGCCAGAACAAGGTCATTTTCACCATGACGCGCGGCTACGCGCAGCTTCCCGAAACGATGGCTACCAGTTTCTTTGGCATTGCCAGCCCGGCAGCCATCAAGAAAGCCGGGGCCAGATACGGCACGCCCGCCGGACTGCCCGTGGGAACCGGGCCGTTCATCATGCAGGACTGGAAGACCGGGGACCGCATCAATCTGATCCCCAACAAGGCGTACTGGGGCAACAAGGCCAAATACGACGCGCTGGTGCTGCGTTTCCTTAAAGACCCCAGCGCCCGCCTGAACGAACTCAAGGCCGGAACGATTGACTTCACCACGGACCTGAATCCGGAACAACTGGGGGCGGTCAAGGCCGACAAGAACCTGTCGGCGGTGCTGGTGCCGTCCTTTAACGTGGGGATGCTCAGCCTGAACCTGGGCAACAAGTACCTCAAGAACGACAAGGTGCGGCAGGCCATTTCTATGGCGATCAACAAGAAGGCCATCGTGGAAGCTTTCTGGGGCGACCTGGGCGTCACCGACGCCAGCTTCGTGCCCCCGGCGCTGAAGTGGGCCAACAGCCCCAGCGTCCCCGCCGATTACAAGTTTGACCCCGCTGCGGCCAAGAAGCTCCTCGCGGACGCGGGCTACCCCAACGGGTTCAGTCTGGACCTGTGGTACATGCCCGTCAGCCGCCCGTACTTCCCCACCCCCAAACCGATTGCCGAGGCGATGGCCGCCGATCTGGCCGCCATCGGGATCAAGGCCACCCTGAAGACCGAGGACTGGGCCAAGTACCTGGATGACCGCAACAAGTCCCCCGGCTTCGACATGTACATGATCGGCTGGACCGGGCCGTACGCCAGTCCGTACAACTTCTACAACACCTACTACGGCGAGGAAGCCACGAAAGACAGCAATTACGGCAGCCAGAAAATCTTTGACCAGATGCGTATTGCCGCCGCTGCCACCACCCGCGCGGCGCAGGCCAAAGCGTACGCCCAGATCCACCAGATCACCTACGACGCCAATGTGCGCTTGCCCATCGTGCATTCGCGCCCGCTGGCGGCCATCCGCACCTATGTCAAGGGCTGGCAGCCGGGGCCGTCCAGCCTGCTGCCGTTTGAAGACATCACCATTGACGGCAAGAAGTAAGGTTCACGCCGTCTGAAGTCCTGTGGGGTGGCGTGGAAAAGCTTTCGCGTCACCCCCCTCTCTTTCAACACCCACGAGGTTTCCCATGACCCAGAGCATCCGTCAGCCCGCCCAGGCCAGCATCGAGGATTACGCGTTGCAGCAGCAGGTGATCCAGTGGCGGCGCTACCTGCACGAGAACCCGGAACTGTCGTTTCACGAGAACGAGACCGCCGATTTCGTGGAAGGTCAGCTTCAGAAACTCCCTAACCTGACGGTCACGCGGCCCACGCCCACCAGCGTGCTGGCCACCCTGAAGGGCGGGGCCGGGCCGGGGCGCACCGTCCTGCTGCGCGCCGACATGGACGCGCTGCCCATCACCGAGGAAACCGGACTGCCCTTTGCCAGCAAGCGGGGGGGCGTCATGCACGCCTGCGGTCACGACGCGCACACGGCGATGCTGCTCGGGGCGGCCAAGGTGCTGTCGGCCCAGCCGGAGAAGCTCTGCGGCGAGGTGCGTTTCATCTTCCAGCACGCCGAGGAACATTTTCCGGGCGGCGCGCAGCAGATCGTGGACAGCGGCGCGCTGGCCGGGGTGGACGTGGTGATGGGCGAACACGTCATGAGTCCCATTCCTGCGGGCGTGATCATGTTGCGCGAGGGGCCGCTGATGGCCTCGCCGGACGGCTTCGACATCGTGATCCAGGGCAAGGGCGGTCACGGCGCGCAGCCGCACCAGACAGTGGACCCGGTGGTGATCGCCGCGCAGATCGTGCTGGCCTTCCAGAGCGTGATCTCGCGCCAGCTCGATCCGATTGTGCCCGCCGTCCTGAGCGTCACCCAGATTCACTCCGGCACCGCGCACAACATCATTCCCGACACCGCCACCCTGAACGGCACCGTGCGGACCTTTGACCCCGAACTGCGAAAGCTGATGCCGCAGCGCATGGAAAAGATCGTGCAGGGCATCACCGAGGCGTTCGGGGCCACCTACACCTTCAGCTACCAGAACGGCTACCGCGCCACCGTCAACGACGCGGCCACCACCGCGATTCTGCGCGAGGTGGCGCAGGAAACGTTTGGTGACACAGTCACGGTCATCGAGGGCCAGCCGCTGATGGGCAGCGAGGATTTCAGCGCCTACATGACGGTGGCCCCCGGAACCTTCGTGCTGATCGGTGCGGGCGGCCCGGAGTACGCCCCTCACCATCACCCCAAATTTGACATCGACGAACGCGCTCTGGACCACGGCACCCGGATGTATATCGGGGCGGCCCAGCGGCTGACGCAGCCGGTCTAAACGTCAGGGATACTGGACGGGGCGCGTAATTCTTCATTGCGCTCCGTCTCTTCTATTCAATTCCGCTGGGTCTCTTTCGGCATCACTTTCTTCTCGGCGTCCCGTCCCCGCGCCACGTCCCGTACTCCTCGCCGCCCAAACGCGTGCACCAGATCGCGCTCCGAGAGACGCAACGTGGTGGGGCGTCCGTGGGGGCAGGCCCAGGGGTGTTCGCAGTCGGCCAGGGCAGCCAGCACCAGCGCGCCGCGTCCGTGGTCCAGCATCCCCGCCTTGAGGGCAGGCGCGCAGGCCAGATTCGCCAGCACGTCACGGCGCGGATCGGGACCACCCCCCAGCGCGCCCTCCACGATCTGCTCGTGCAATCTGGGAATGTGCAGGGCGGCCAGCGCGGCGGGCAGGGTCCGCAGCCGCGCCAGACCCGCGCCGAAGTCCTCGATTTCCAGGCCCCAGCCCCGCAATTCGGCGGCGCGCTCATTCAGGGCGGCCCGTTGCTGGGCACTCAGGTGCAGCAGCTCCGGCTCGGGCAGCTCCACGGGCGGGGCGGTCAGGAGTTCGCGCGTGAGCCGCTCGTACAGCGCGCGTTCGTGGGCGGCGTGGGCATCCACCACCCACAGGTCACCCTCGCCCTGGGCCAGCAGGTACAGCTCCTGGTAGATGCCCACCAGCGTCAGTTCGGGGAAAGAGCCGTTGCGGGGCGACTCGGAGGGTTCGGGCGGGGCGATCAGGGCAGGCGCGGCGCGGGCCAGCGGGTGCTGTGCCAGGGCTGCCGCTACCGCTTCCCGCACCCGCGCGGCCACGCCGCCCAGATCGGCCAGGGCCACCACCTGCTTGGCCGGGTGGACATTGGGGTTATGGTCCCCCGGCGCAACCGTGATATCCAGCACGCAAAGCGGCGCGGCCCCGGCGGGCAGCAACTCGGCGTACCCGTCTATCACCGCCTTTTCCAGCTCCGGCGGCGCGAGGATGGGCCGCCCGTTGACGCTGAAATGCATCCGGTCCCTTCTGGCGCGCGTCAATTCCGGGCGCGAGACGACGCCCAGCACACCCACCCCGTCTCCAGCCGATTCCACCTTCAGGACCCGGTTGGCATTCAGCGGGCCGTACACGCTCGCCACCGCGCCCCGGTGATCGGCGGGGGCGTGGGTCAGTTTGGGATCGCCGTCCACGCTCAAGCGCCAGTGCAGGCCCGGATGATGCAGCACGTAACGGCCCACCAGCGCGGTCACCTCGCGCACCTCGGCGGCGGGGGTGGCCTGGGTCCGCAGGCGGGCGGGCAGACGGGAAAAGAGGCCGCGCACCGTGACCGTGGTGCCTGCCGGGGCGGCGGCGCGGCCCACGCGCACGTCCTCGCCCTGCGCCCAGACCTCGGACGCGCCTACCTGACCCGCCGGGCGAGTGATCAGGTGCAGCTCTCCGGCCTGCGCCGCCGCCCACAGCGCCTCGCCCCGGAAGCCCAGGGTGGTCACGCGCTCCACAGCCCCGGCCACGGGTTCCAGTTTGCTGGTGGCGTGGCGCACGGCGGCCAGTTCCACGCTGCCTGCGCCGATGCCGCCCCCGTTGTCGCGCACACGCACCAGGGACAGGCCGCCGCCCTCCAGCTCAATCTCAATGCGGCTGGCCCCGGCGTCCAGCGCGTTGTCCACCAGTTCGCGCACCACGTCCAGCGGGCGCGACACCACCTCGCCCGCCGCAATCAGCCGGGCGACTTCGGGGGGCAGCACGCGAATCATACGGGCAAGCGTAGCGCACCGCTGGGAGGGCCATTGCGGCGCATTTCGCGCTTGAGGGGTTGCTCCCCTTCGTACCTCAGTCGTGCTGCGAAACCGAAGCCGCCAGCCGTGTGAGCGCGTCGGTCAGGATCAGCACGGCGCGGTCATATTCGGCCAGATTCAGCCGTTCGTCCGGGGTGTGGTCCAGCGCGCTGTCGCCGGGGCCATAGGCCAGCGTGGGCACCGGCCAGTGGGCGGCCACCACGTTCATGTCGCTGGTGCCCGTCTTGATCTTGAAGACGGGGGTGCCGCCGTGGGCGCGAATGGCGACGCGCATGGCTCGCGTGAGAAGGTTGTCCTTGGGGTGACGCACAGCGGTTTCATGGCCGACAAAGCTCACGGAAACGCTGGGAAGATCGCCCAGCAGCTCCAGAATCTGTGCCTGCGCCTCCTGCGGCGAGAGGCGCGGCGGCAGGCGCAGGCCAAAGGTGGACTCGGCGCGCTGGGTCAGGCCGTCGCCCGTGGCCCCGATACCCTGGATGGTGGCCTGCACGGAATCGAAGATGCCCTTACCCTCTGCGCCCGCTGCGGCCCAGGCGCGCACCCGGAACCACGCCTCGGTCAGATCGTCGGCGGCGCTGCTGCCCTCACCTGCCGTGTGGAAGTTGTCCTTCTCGGCGCGGACCTGCGCCACCAGACGGCCCTTGTAGCCCAGGGTCAGCCCTTCCCAGCCGCTGGGTTCGCCGATCAATACGGCGTCCGGGTGCAGCACTTCCCGGATGTGCCGCGCGCCCCGGCTGCTGGGGGCCTCTTCCTCGGTTGCGCCGATCACCACGAAACGGACGTGATCCAGGGCCTGCGGAGGCAGCGCCGCCACCGCCGCCATGAAGGTGCAGAGCGGACCCTTGGCGTCCACGCTGCCGCGCCCATGCAGCACACCGTCGCTGTCCACGCCCACTGGAATGTCGCCCGGCACGGTATCCATGTGGCCCAGCAGCGCCACGGTGTAGGGACCGTTGCCGCGCGCTCCCACGGCGTTGCCCGCCCCGTCCACCTGGGCCGCGAAGCCGCGCGCTTCCATCCAGTCGCGCAGAAATTCGGCCACCTCGCCCTCGTGCCCGGACAGGGAAGGGATGGAGACGGCCCCGATCAGCAGTTCGCGGGCGGCCCGCTGGGCGTCGGTGTGGGGTCCGGTGCTGTGGGTTTCAGCCGTCATGCCCGCCGTCATGGGCAGTGGTCCGCACTGGGCCGGGCACGCGGGCCAGCAGCGCCAGCAAGGCCGACAGCTCGCCCAGCGCCAGCAGCGCGATAGCGCCCACGCCGCCCGACAGCAGGGTCCAGATTCCGGCCAGCGCCTGATCGCCCGTGAACTGGAAGAAGGCCAGCGCCAGCGCGCCCACGAACAGCACCGCGCCCAGCAGTTTCAGCCGCCCGGCCAGGGTCTCGACCGTTTCGGCCTGCCGGGCCAGCGCCGTGGCCGCCGCCACCTTCGAGAGTGCCGTGACGGGCGGCGTACTGGGCATGGGATCCGGGACAGCCTGGAGTTCAGGCTCTGAACTGTCCGGGGCGCTGTTGCCGGGAACCGCCACGGCGCTGCGCGGGGTGGGGCGGCTGGGCAGCTCGATTCTGGGGGCCGCCTGGTCTGCCGGGAGGTCAGAGAGGGGCGCTGCGGTCTGGCCCTTGCGGAGTTCGGGTTGAGCTGTGTTGGGTTGAGCTGTGTTGGATTGAGCTGTGTTGGATTTAGCTGTGTTGGATTTAGTGGTGTCGGACCTGGCAGGACCGGGTTGGGTGCTGTCGGGCTTGACGGCCTCGGCTTTTGCCGCCGCGACCACTGCGCCCAGCCCCGGCTTGCTGACATTCGGCGAGAAGCTCGACGACGAGATGACCACCGGGTTCTCGGCGCTGCCCCCGGCCTTCCTGGACTCGGGAGGTGCGGCTGCGGGGGGCTTTGCACCCGTCACGGGCTGGGCAGTCAGGTTGGACCCGGCGGTCTCTGGAACCCTGTCCTGCTCAGGCCCCGGACCGCTGACGCTGGGCGCTGGATTGGGCGACGCCGTTTCAGCGGTCCGGGGTGTCGCCTCTGGGGTGCTGGCCGGCTCGGGCATCCCGGCCACTTCAGGGACCGCCACCTCGGGCGTGGCGTGTGACCGGTTGTCCTCCGACTGGGCGGTCTGGTTCTTGCCCTCCCCGTTCGCGATTGTGGGCACCACTGCGGGTGCCGCTGCGGGCGCGGACCCGAAGGTCTTGGCCCCGCCGGGGGTCGGCGTGGGCGAATCCGGCAGGTCCTTGGCGCGGGCGGTGGCGCTACGAACACCCTTGAAAAAGGTCTGGACCTGGGCCACGTCGAAGCCCAGCAGGCTGGCGGTCAGGGCGGTTCCGGCGGGGGTTTCCACCCGCAGCAGCCCGGCCTGATCGCTGTGAATCCGGGTCAGGTCGCGCAGGGTCACGCGCCGCGTGCCGCCGCCGTCCTGATAGACCAGCATGTCGCCCGTCAGGACGAACAGCGCGTCCTCCCGCTCCAGCGACATCAGGGACACGGAATTGATTCCACTTGTTTTCAGGGCCGTCTGGGCGCGTTCACTGGGGGCACTCTGGGTCATGTTCTCTCCTCGGGAATGGGGGGCGGTGGGTCCGGGCTGAACCGCCCTGTCTTGCGGGTTCTCGGCTGCGTTCTTGACGCCCAGCATACCGATTTGGCGTGCCCGCCGTGGACCGTTGTCCTGAACAACTCGCGGTCCGGCGGACCCGTGGTGCGGCGCAGCAGGCGGCGGGACTGACAGCGGAACAGAGGACGGAACAGAGGACGGAACAGGGGCCGCGTGAAGAAGAGGCCACCCCCCACCTCACCCGCCCTGGCGGCCCGGCCAACACACTGGGCACATGACCGATTCCTCTGACCGCTACGGCAGCAAACCCCTGGGCAGGAGCGCCGAGGAAATCGAGAGTGAAGCGGGCAACCGGGTCAACTCCCCGGTGCCGGGAGAGCAGATTCGCCACGACGAGGAAACGGTGGCGGTGGTTCCCGCCGTCTCCAACAGCAACACCAGCACCACCCCTGGCGTGATTGCGCCGGACGCCCTGCTGACCGACACCCTGCTGACCGACAGCGTGGTGGCCGGGGAGCGCCGTGGCCCCGACGCTGGGCAGAGCAGCAAAAACAGCGAGAGCTGAACGGGACCGCCATTCAGCAGGAAAACCAGCATAAGAAAAGGTGCAGGCCCGCTTCACCCGGACCCTGCCGGCATCGCCCAGACTGCGGACATGACGGATAACCGATACGGCGACAAACCGCTGGGCAAGAGCGTCGAGGAAGTCGAGAGCGAGGCAGGCAACCGTACCAACTCCTCGCTGCCGGGCGAGGCCAGACGGGATCTGGCAGACGAGGCGGACTTTATCCCCGTCGTCGTGAGCGGCGGCACAGGTGGCTCGGCTGGCTTTCCCGCCGTGGTCAACCCCGACGCCCTGATCGAGAAGGGCAGCGGCCCGGTAGACCCCACCAACGAAACCCGCGTGGGCGATGCCGGAGAAGGCGGCCTCAGCCAGAATGACGGGGTCAACACCCCCATGCCGGACCGGGACCGGGGCACCAGCGAGAGCTGAGCGCTGTGCGCCAAACTGGAGACCCATCAGGTCAGCTCGCGGGGGCGGTAGGTCACCGCTTCGGCCAGATGGGTCTCGCGCACGTCCGACTCACCCGACAGGTCCGCTACCGTGCGGGCCACGCGCAGCACGCGGTCAAAGCCGCGCCCGGTCAGGCCCAGTTGCCGCGCCGCCGCGCGCACGAAGTTCTCGGGTCCAGGGGCCAATGGAACGTGTTTTCTGAGTGCCTGCCCGGCCAGATCGGCGTTGCGGACGCCCTGGCGCTCCACCATCCGGCTACGTGCCGCCGTGATCCGCGTGCGAACTGGCGCAGATGCTTCCGGCTCCGGCGCACGCGTCAGCTCATCTACCGTCAAACGAGGAACACGGCAGACGATGTCCAGACGGTCCAGCAGCGGCCCGCTGATTCTGGCCGCGTAACGCGTCCGCTCGGAGGCCGTGCAGGCGCACCCCTTTTCCGGGTCACCGAGATGCCCACAGGGACACGGATTCATGGCGGCAATCAGTTGGAAGCGCGCCGGATACTCCACCGTGGCCCGCGCCCGGCTGATCGTGACCGTGCCGTCTTCCAGCGGCTGGCGCAGGGTTTCCAGTGCCTTGCGGCTGAATTCAGGGAACTCGTCTAAAAATAAGATGCCCCGGTGGGCCAGACTGACCTCTCCGGGCCGGGGAATGCTGCCCCCGCCGATCAATCCTGCGTCCGAGACGGTGTGATGGGGCGAACGGTACGGCGCACCCAGGCTCAGGCCACCGCGCAGATTCAGAATGCCCGCCGCCGAGTGGATGCGCGTGACCTCCAGCGCCTCGGCGCGGGTCAGCGGCGGCAGCAGCCCCGGTGCGCGGCGGGCCAGCATGGTCTTGCCACTGCCCGGAGAGCCGACGAGCAGCAGGTTGTGCCCCCCGGCCAGCGAGACTTCCAGCGCCCGCCGCGCCGCCGCCTGTCCCTTCAAGTCGGCCAGATCGAGGTGCAGGCCGCTGTCGTCTTCCGCCTCCGGAGCAGGCGTGACCGGGAGTTCGGTGCGTCCGCTCAGGTGGGCCACCGCCTCCAGCAGGGTGCGTGCGCCATAGACGGTCAGGCCGTCGATGAGGGCCGCCTCTCGCGCATTGCCTTCGGGGAGCAGGGCGGGCAGACTCAGCGACGAGGCCAGCAGCGCCAGATTAACGGCCCCGGCGATAGGACGCAGGCTGCCGTCCAGCGCCAGTTCTCCCGCACAGAGCAGGCCGTCCAGCGCCCGCGCGGGCAGCAGGTCCTGGGCCGCCAGCACGCCCAGCGCGATAGGGAGGTCATACAGCGGTCCCTCTTTGCGCAGGTCCGCCGGGGCCAGATTGACCGTGATCCGCGCCGCCGGAAACGGCAGCCCCGCGTTGCGAATTGCCGCCCGCACCCGCTCACGCGCTTCACTGACCGCCTGATCGGGCAGGCCGACCACGGTAAACGCGGGCAGACCGGGCGACACGTCCACCTCGACTTCCACGGCGACGGCGTCCACACCGATCAGGGCCACGCTGCGGGCGCGGGCCAGCATCAGGGCTGACCGCCAGAAAAGGGAGAAAACGACACGGCGGTCAGCGTAGCAGAAATGACCGGCGGCCCAGCAAAAAAAGCCGCCCCTGGGGACGGCGAATTCTGGAGAGGGGCAGGTTCAGCCCTGGACGGTTTCTTTCTCTTTCTCCAGATTGACTGCTTCGGTCACAGGTTCGGCGGCCACGGGTTCGACCACGACATCGGCGGCGGGCGCGGTAGCCTGGGCCTGCGGGGTCACGGCGGCGGCGCTCACGGGCTGCGCCGATACAGCCTGGGCCGGAACAGAGGCGTGAATGGTCTGAATCGGGGCCGCCTGCGCGCCCTTATCGTTCAGACCGACATCCAGCTCGTCCTTGAGGCTCTGGGTACTCTTGCGAAATTCGCGCAGTCCCGCGCCCAGGCTCTTGCCCAGCTCAGGGAGTTTGCGGGGGCCGAAGACCACCAGGGCCACCAGTAAAATCACGATCAGTTCTGCGGGGCCGATGTTGGGCATGGGAAGTCTCCTTGTGGGCGCGTGGATTCGGAGCGGCGTCTTGGCCCGCAGTCTAGCCCCGGAGGTGAACGGGGGGTTAGACCCGGAAGCACAGTCTGAATCTGATGAAGCCTTAGTTCGACTTTGTCCATTTTGGGAATCAAGCTGCGTAACACAACGCGTCTGACATGCGCTCAAAAACCTGTCGCGGGACTTTTACGATGTCCCGGCATGACCGGGACATCGTAAAAGTCGGTAGACGCCACAACGCCCGCCTGACTGTCGCCAGGGCATCTGAGAACGTCGGCAGGGTTTTGCTATACCAGGCGCAAGTCCTGATTTCCACATCACCCTGCGACCAGAGACGCTGGGCAAGCAGCGTCACGATAGAGAACAGCCCCAAAAGAAGTGGCGTGGTTCTGGCAATGGTGAGGG
>NZ_JNIV01000022.1 GCF_000701405.1 Deinococcus marmoris DSM 12784 | reverse complement strand
GAATCACACAGTCATCGACACTCAGCGTTCCGTCCTCCTGCTCGATCTGCCTGACCAACGGCTTTGCCAGTTTCCAGAGCGTACGGGAAAAAGCCTCTTCCTGACGCAAAAAACGAGTGACCTGATCGTGACTGACTTCCCCCAGCAGCAACTGGGCGAGCATGGTGGCACTCGTTTGACCGAACGAGGAGATCAAGAAATCGCTGTACAGTTCCATCATCCGGCGAGTCACCTCCCCAGTTTGCGTCGCCGCAGTGCGAAGCAAGAAATCCTGATGATTTCATGGAGTCTTCAAATCGTAGCGCGTAAGGTCAGTAATGAATCATTCACCGCTTCTATCGGCTCTTTGGGAGCAACAAGTAACACTGTGGCGCAATCACTTTATCATTACTTCGTTTCTTCGGCCAAAGCTCAGGGCATTCCTGTCGAAGAGATGGAAGATGCAGAGTGTGAAGATTACGCCGTCGGTCTGGGTTTTGGAGCGACGACAGGTACGCCCCGTGCGTGGTACGGCGAACTTAACCTGTGGGATCTCTCCGCCTATGCCTCGTCAAATGCTAAAAACGGGTATGTTGAAGCGGTGAGCGTATGGAGTACAGGAGCCTATGACGTTTTGACCAGCAACGACGGATTGGCCGCTTATCTGATCGGTGAGGGCAAGACCATGATCAACACGTTCCTCAAAGAGTATAAGTCCGCCAACTGAGCCTTAAGGGTAGGTCAAATTTATAGCTTCTCAGATTGGTCGCATGGTATATGTCGTGTGACCAATCTGATTTTCATTTTTCCTGTGATCGCCGCCCGCAACGACGATAAGGTTTATCGGCTGATGGGGCGGCGCTTCGATTGACTGCTCCCGCTACTTCACTAGCTCACTCTTTAGCGTGTTAAAAGCTTCCGGGCGGTTCAGCAAGCGCCAGTTCAACTGATTTTCGCCGCTCAGTTCGGCCACGCGCTCAGTGGCGCAGTCATAGGTGGCGTTGGCTTTCCGCATGATCGGCCAGACCACGGCGGCGGCGCGTCCGGCTACATCGCGCCTTTGCACCGTGCCAAACAGCCGGGAATCCTCCGAGCCGTTGGCGGTGCGATTGTCGCCCATCACGAAATATTGGGCGGGCGGCACGGTGACCTCGGCCTGATCGGGCACCACGCCCGCGCGGCTGGAAGTGGCGTTGTTCGCCAGTTCGCTCTGGTTGTCCCAGCAGCCCTGCTGCCGCCAGTAATCGGTGGTCCAGCCGGAATCCAGCTTGACGCCGTTGACCGTGACCTCGCCGCCCTGCACCGTGATCGTGTCGCCGGGCAGGCCGATCACGCGCTTGATCAGGAAGGGGCGGTAGTCCCACAACCCCAGAAAATTCTTGTTCAGGTTGCCGATCTGCGCGGACGCCTCACGCGGGGGCTTGAAGATCACGATGTCGCCCCGGCTGAAGTCGCCGACGCCCGCCTTGTGCAGCCACGTTTCGTATTTGGGCACGAAGACCCGCTCGCGGTCCCGCAGGTTGGGCATCATGCTCACGCCGTCCACGCCCACCAGGGTAGCCACGAACTGGGTGATCACCACGGCAAAAACAATGGGTTCTAGAAAATCCTTCCAAACTTTTTGCAACGTGGAGGGCGCGGTGGACTGGAGTCTGGTCATGCACCGCGCAGGATAGCGGATTAAGGGTTGATGGAAGGTTAAAGGCGGGCGGCGGCTGCCGGGTTGTTGCGCGCTTCGGCGCTCAGCTCTCGCCCAGCAGCGCTTTCAGGCGCGGCAGGTCTTCCAGCGCCGCGTCCCGGCCCGCCGCGATGGCCTGATCGGTGCGGTTGAAATTCATCAGATCGATGTTGCCCAGGCGGGGGCGCAGCAGCACGTCGGGGCGGTACAGGCTCAGGCGCGCGTCGGTCAGTTGCGCCTGCATGATCTCCACCGCGCGCCTCAGCGCCCGCACCGGACTCAGGGAGGCCTCACGCTTCCACAGCAGCACGCGGCGTTCGTGCAGTTCCAGCGCGTCGGGGGCCGTGACATCTACCGCCAGTACTTTCTGAACGCCCAGAAACAGCGCGGCGTCCACCGGCACCTGATTCAGGATGCCGCCGTCCGAGAGCAGCATGCCCTGCACCGGCACGCTGTCCAGTGCGCCGGGATAGGCACTGGTGGCGCGCAGGGCGTCGAACAGGCTGCCGCGCGTCAGGTACACGCCCCGGCCCGTCAGCATGTCGGTGGCCGTGATCGCCAGGGGCAGGGACAGTTCCTCGAAGGTCTGGGGCAGGTTGTGGGCCAGCCAGCCTTCCATCGCCGAGATCTTCAGCAGGCCGGTGCCGGGCCGCCAGTCCAGCAGGCGACGCCACGACACCGTGCCGGAGATGCGCTCCAGTTCGGCCCCGCTGTAGCCCGCCGCGATAAAGGCCCCCACCAGACCGCCCATGCTGGTTCCAGTGACCACGCTGGGCCTCAGTCCCGCCTCCTCCAGCACCTGCCACACGCCGATGTGCGCCAGCCCACGCGCGCCGCCGCCGCCCAGCACCAGACCGTAACCGTTCATTTCCTGTGCTCGCCGCTGCTCATGGTGGGATTGTAGTCCGGCTGCGCTGATGCCGGGAACCGGATTTGGTGGCCTGACACTCGGGCAGTCTGTCTCTGAACTGGTCAGTTTGGGAACGTCTATGCCAATTGCTCCAGTCTGCCCCGCCGAATTGGATTAAGATGGGATGAATGGCTCTGGCAGGACAGGTGGTAGGCGACGGTGTGCGGCTGATCAGGCCCATCGGGCGTGGCTCCCACAGCCTGGTGTATTTTGCGGTGGACGGATTCGGTCAGCCGTGCGCCGTCAAGGTCTTCCATGCGAATTTGAGCGCCTTTGCCGAACGCGAATTTCAGCATGCCAGCGGGCTGGACCATCCCCGGCTGGCTTCCATGCTGGGCCGGGACACCCTGGAGGGCCGCCCGGTCCTGATCAGCACGCTGGCACGCGGCGAGGTGTTGTTCTCGCGCTACGTGCGGCGGCCCGCCCTGAAAACCGAGCGCCGGGCCTTTCTGCTGACGCTGGCGCACCTGCTTGACGCCCTGGCGTATCTGCATTCCTGCGGGCTGGTCCACCGCGATATTAAACCGGAAAACATTGTGGTGGAGCCGGACGGCAGCGCCAAGCTGGTGGATCTGGACCTGTCCGGCCCGGCCCTGGAAACCTTCCCGGTGCCCACCCGTTTCGGCACGGCGGCCTTCCAGAGTCCCGAGGCGGCGCGCGGCGAACCGCTGGGGCCGGAGGCGGACCTGTACGGGGTGGGCATGTTGCTGGGCTGGGGCATTTTCGGCTCGCTGCCGGACCCCACCCGCCCCGCGCCGTACCACCCGGACCCGCTGTGTTCGCTGTACCTGTCCCTGACCCGCCCGGACCGCCAGCAGCGCCCCAGTGACGCCGCCTGGGTCCGCGCCCGGATTCTGAAGCTGTCCAGAGTGAAATCCTGAATCCGGGAAACAGAGACCGACAGCAAAGGCCGCCAGCAGGACTTGTCCCTCTGGCGGTTTCGGGTGTTGCTTCCCTGTCCCAGCGCTACCCCAGCAGAATGCGGGCCTCGTTGGGCCGCAGCTTCGCGCTGCTTTCAGGCTGATCGTTCAGCGAGCTGAGCAGCGCCTGCCCCACCGCCACCTCGTCCAGATCATGTTCGCCCGCGCCGAAGTTCAGCAGCACCGTCACGCTCTGCCCGTCCAGGGTGCGGCGGAAGGCGAAGACGTCCTCATGACTGCTGTCCACGCTCTGATAGTCGCCCGCCACCAGTGCGGGGTGCTGTTGCCGCAGCCGTGTCAGCGCGCGGAAATAATTCAGATCGCTGTGCGGGTCCGCCTCCTGCGCCTGCACGTTCACGGCTGCGAAGTCGCCCGCCAGGGGCAGCCAGGGCGTCGTGTCCGCCGCGCTGAATCCCGCGTTGGGCGAGGCGTCCCACTGCATCGGGGTGCGCTCCGGGTCACGGCTGGCGGCGGGGACATCTGGCTGTTGCAGGCCCGCCGGGTCCACCATGCGCTCCAGGGGAACGGACACGTCCTGCATCCCGATCTCGTCGCCGTAATAGACCGTGGGCGTGCCGCGCAGGGTCAGCAGCAGGGTCTGGGCCACCCGGTACTGATCTGCGCCCAGACGCGATTTGAAACGGCGCTGATCGTGGTTCCCCAGCACCCAGTTGGGCCAGGTGCCGATTTCACGACACGCGGCGTCGTAGCTGTCGGCAAATTCGCGGACCGCCTGCGCCTGCCAGGGCCGCAGGATTAGGTGGAAGTTGAAGGGCAGGTGGACCATCGGGGCGTCGGGCGTGCCCGCGTAGGGCAGCAATTGATCCACCGGCAGGTAAATCTCGCCCACCATCATGCGGTCATCGAATTCGTCCAGCACCGCCCGCATCTCGCGGATGTAGGCGTGGGTCTCCGGCTGGTCCTGGGTGTAGATGTGAGAAACGCTGTTGTGTTCGATGTCGCCGGGGGTCCACTCCGGGTTGGCGGGTTCGTCCAGAAAGCGGTCGTCCTCGGCCAGCAGCCAGATCACGTCCACCCGGAAGCCGTCCACACCCCGGCGCATCCAGAAGCGCAGTACCTCGAACATGGCGGCGCGCACGTCCGGGTTGCGCCAGTTCAGATCCGGCTGGCTGGGCAGAAACTGGTGCAGATAGTATTGCCCGCTGGCCTCGTCCAATGTCCAGGCCGGGCCGCCAAAGAAGGATTTCCAGTTGTTGGGCAGCCCACCGTCCGGGCCGGGGTCGCGCCAAACGTACCAGTCGCGCTTCTCGCTTCCTTTGCCGCTCAGCGCCTCCTGAAACCACGCATGGTCCGAGGACGTGTGGTTGGGCACGTAGTCCAGCATCACCTTGAGGCCCAGCCCGTGCGCCTCACTGACCAGCGCGTCGAAATCGGCCAGATCGCCGAACAGTGGGTCGATGTCGCAGTAGTCGGCCACGTCATAGCCGAAGTCGCGCATGGGACTGGTGAAAATGGGCGAGAGCCACGCGGCCTCCACCCCCAGGCTTTTCAGGTACGGCAGCCGCGCCGTGATGCCGCGCAGGTCGCCCACGCCGCCGCCTGTGCTGTCCTGAAAGGAACGCGGGTAAATCTGATAGATGACGCCACTCTGCCACCACTTGAGCTGCTGTGCGCCGTGCGCCGGATTGGTCATGCCCAGAGGCTAGCAGGAACAAGGGGGTAACTTAATCGATTCAGAACAATTATATAGAGAATCAGGGGCAGTCAATGGACCGCGCCTAGAGCAGTTGTCATCAAAATGGTCTTTTGATGACCGAGCAGAGCGAGTAACTTGTCTCGAGCAGAACGGAGAATGGAGTCACCGGAAGTCTTTTATTCCGGTGACTCCATTCGCAGAACTGCTCCTAGTTTGTCGGGGTGTCGCTGCCCAGCCGCACTGTCACGTCCGCGCCGGGGACACCGGGAAGTTGCGCCACCTGACCATGCCCCACATCCTGCAAGATGCGGTCTGCCTGTGGACCGGTGATGGTGGTCATGGCGTTGCTCTGCGGCCCGTTGGCGACGCTGACCCGCAGGTAGCCCAGGCCCTCCAGCTTTTCTTGCAGGCGGCGGGCGCTGCCGTCGGGGGCGGCGGCGTTGATCACGGCGATGCTCAGACGGCGCGGATCGTCGGGATCGGTGAAGTTGTCGTCTACCAGGGTGGCCAGCGCGGCGCGGTCCGCTATCCAGGTGCCGCCGCCGCCGAAATCGCCCGGGACGGTGTGCATGGCCACCTTTGGGCCGCTCAGGGCCGCGCCCAGGATCCCGGACACCTGTGAGCGGCTCAGGTTGCTTTTCATGTTGCGGTCCACCGCGCCCACCATGCCGGGCATACGCCACCAGTTCAGCGGGCTTTTCACCTTGTTGAGCAGCGCTCCCAGAAAGTTCTGCTGCCGCGCCACCCGCCCGATATCGCCCAGATTGTCCTTGCGAAAACGCAGGTAGCCCTCGGCCTGTTCACCGCTGAGGTGCTGGCGGCCTGCCTTGAGGTCGATGTGCAGTTTCCCGGCGTTGTCGTCGTATTTCATGTCCTGCGCCACGTCCAGCGTCACGCCGCCCGCCGCCGTGGTCATGGCGCGCATGGCGTTCAGCGACAGCAGGGCGTAGGCGTCCACCTTCACGCCGGTCAGGTTCTGGACCGCCGCCACCAGCGTGTCCGGGCCGCCGTGGGGGTTGGAGCCGTTGATCTTGCCCCAGCCATTGCCCGGCACATTCACCCAGGTATCGCGCGGAATGCTGAGCATGTTGGTGGTGCCGTCGGGCCGCAGTTGGGCCATCACGATGGTGTCCGTGATCCCGCTGTAATCCTCCGGGCGGGTGGGCCAGGGCCACACTGGAGCGCTGTCGTCGTATCTGGGGGTCACGCCCGCCAGCAGAACAGTGACTGGCCCATCCGCCTTGCGGGGAACCGTTCCGTACCGCACCAAAAAAGGAAAAGCCGGGGCCGCCACCGCCACCATACCTGCCAACACCACCAGACCAATTACACGCCGCCGCACGCCCCGAGCATAGCGGCTGCGGGGTGAGGAAAGCATGCGCCTTTCGGATGACTGGCAGCGGGAGAGCTGGCGTGCAGGAAGCAGAAAGCGGAGGCCGAACCCCTTTCAGGTCCGGCCTCCGCCTTTCAAAAAGCTCAGTTGAAGCTCAGTTCAGGGTGACTTTGTTGGCGATCAGGGTGCTAGCAGCCTCGTCGATGGTGCCCTCAACGGCCACGTTGGCGGCGGCACGGTCCGTCCCGAAGAAGTCCTCGGCAGTGGTGGCGGTGCCTTCAAAGACCGTTTCAGGGGTGATGGTCACGGCATAGTTGGCGTCGTTCTCGTTCAGGGTGAACGTCTGGGCCGTGCCGTCAAAGTCGGCCACAGTGCCTTCCAGGCCGTCGCCCACGGCCATATCGATTTCCTCACCGGTGCCTGCATCGTCGGCATTGGTCAGGGTGCTGTCGACACCGGGATCGGCGGCGTCATCCATCGCGCCTTCACCCTCGGCAATCGGGTTGTCGATGCCGGCCTCGTCGGTTTCCATCGTGTCGGTGGTGGACTCGGTGGTGGTGGTCTCATCCGGCACAGCGGCATCCGTGGTGGTGGTCGTGTCGGTGGTCGTGGTGGTCGTCTCGGTCTTGGGCGTGCAGGCGGCCAGCAGAGAACCGGTCAGCAGGATCAGCAGAATATTCTTCATGCCCCGATTGTCCATTCTGTTTCATTGTCCAACATGAAAGAAAACCCGGTGAATCTTTACACCCGTGGGCCAGGGCCGATACCAACGCCATTTGGTCTGGTCTGGTGTGAATCTCACCGGCCCTGTCCGGTGCCTGAAAAAGCCGTCTCCAGCGGCAAAATAAAGTTCTGTGGTCAGAAGGGCGGGACCAGAGACTTCCCCGGAGAGACCTGGGATTATGGAGAGAAGATAAACGTCTCGCCTTCCAGGGAAACGTTCACCGTGCCGCCGTCCCTGAGACGGCCAAAGAGCAGTTCGTCGGCCAGCGGGCGTTTGAGGCGTTCCTCTATTACGCGGGCCAGCGGGCGCGCGCCCATCTGAGGGTCATAGCCCAGCTCGGCCAGCCGGGCGCGGGCCTCCGGCGACACGCTCAGGCTCACCTTGCGCCCGGCCAGTTGCGCTTCCAGCTCGCGCAGGAACTTGTCCACGACGGCGGCCATCACCTCGCGCGACAGCGGGCGGAAGTAGATCACGGCGTCCAGACGGTTGCGGAACTCGGGGGTAAAGGTGCGCTTGACGGCTTCGGCTTCCTCGCCCGCGCGGCCCTCGCGCCCGAAGCCCAGCGCGGGGCGGCTGGCGTCGGCGGCCCCGGCGTTGGTGGTGAAGACCAGGATCAGTCCGCGTCCGTCCACCTTCTTGCCCGCGTGATCGGTCAGCGTGCCGTGGTCCATCAGTTGCAGGAAGACGTTGTACACGTCCGGGTGCGCCTTCTCGATCTCGTCCAGCAGCAGCACGGCGTGTGGGTTCTTTGCCACCGCGTCGGTCAGCAGGCCGCCCTGATCGAAGCCCACGTAGCCGGGAGGTGCGCCGATCAGCCGGGCGACGGTGTGCGCCTCCTGGTACTCGGACATGTCGAAGCGGGCAAGGTGGATGCCCAGGCGGTCTGCCAGCGCGCGGGCCAGCTCCGTCTTGCCCACCCCTGTCGGCCCGGCGAACAGGAACGCCCCCTGCGGCTTCTGCGGATCGCGCAGGCCCGCGCGGGCCAGTTTGACGGCGCTGGCGACAGCCCCGACTGCCGCGTCCTGCCCGAACACACGCCCCTGCAAGTCCGTTTCCAGCGTGGCAAGCGACTGGATTTCCTCGGCCCTGACCGCGCCCACCGGAACGCGGGCCATACGGGCCACCGTGGCCTCCAGATCGGTCACATCGATCTGGCCGCCCACCCCGGCGCTGCTGCGGGCGGCCCCGGCCTCGTCAATGACGTCGATGGCCTTGTCGGGCAGAAAGCGGTCCCGCAGGTGGCGCACGCTCAGGCGCACGGCGGCGTCCAGGGCTTCGGGCGTGTACGTCACGCCGTGGTGCTGGGCGTACTTGGGGGCCAGCCCGCGCAGAATTTCCAGCGCATCTTCCTCGGAAGGTTCGGCCACGTCCACGGTCTGAAACCGCCGCCACAGTGCCCGGTCTTTTTCCAGGTGGCGCAGCTCGGCAGGGGTGGTGGCCCCCATCACCCGCAGTTTGCCGCGTGCCAGCGCGGGTTTGAGCAGGTTGGCGGCGTCCACGTTGCCGCCCTCGGTGGCCCCCGCGCCCACTAACGTGTGCAACTCGTCGATGAAGAGGACGCTGTTTTTGCCGTCCAGAGCTGCCAGCACCGCTTTCAATCGCTGCTCAAAGTCGCCCCGGTAGCGCGCTCCGGCCAGCAACGCACCCAGGTCAAGGGCATAGACGGACGCGCCTTTCAGAAATCCGGGCGCTTTGCCGTCTGCCACGCGCTGCGCCAGTCCCTCGGCCAGCGCGGTTTTGCCCACCCCTGGCTCGCCCACCAGCACGGGGTTGTTCTTGCCGCGCCGCGCCAGGATATGCACCGTGCGCGTCAGTTCGGCGTCTCGCCCGATCACCGGGTCAAATTCCCCAGCTTTGGCGGCAGCAGTCAAATCCTGGGTGTACGCCTCCAGCGGGTCCTGCTCGGTCTCGGCTTCCGGCGCACCTTCCTCCACTCCGGCCACGCGGCGCTCCCGGCCCCGGCCTTCCACTTTGGCCGTGCCGTGTGACACGTAGGCCAGTACGTCCAGCCGGGTCACGCCTAGGCTCTCCAGCGCGGCGCGGGCCGGGGAGTCGGCCTCTTCCAGCAGTTCCACCAGCACACGCGCTCCGTCGGCGTCCTCGCCCCCCTTGCCGCTGGCGTGCAGTTGCAGGACCGCGCCCTGCACGACGCGGTGGAAGCCTAGCGTGAAATCCGGTTCGGAATCCTCCACCGATTCCAGCACGTCCAGTTGCGCCTCCAACTCGCCGCGCAGGTGTTCCACATCCGCGCCCACGGCCAGCAGCGCGTCCCTGCCTTCCGGGTCATGCGTCAGCGCCAGCAGCAGGTGTTCCAGGGTCACGTATTCATGCCCGGCCTCCCGCGCGTAGTCGGCGGCGCGGGCGATGGTGACTTGCAGGTGATCGCCGATCATTCTGCCGCCTCCGGTTCTGCCACCACGCGCAGCGGGTGGCCTTCCTGGCGGGCGTGGGCGGTCACCTGGGCCACCTTCGTCTCGGCCACGTCGCGGGTGTAAACGCCGGCCACGCCCTGACCCTTGTGATGCACGGCCAGCATGATCATTTCTGCGTCACCTTCGGCCTTGCGGAAATACTGGGATAGGACCATCACCACAAAATCCATCGGGGTGTAATCGTCGTTGAGGAGCAGCACCCGGTACAGCCGGGGGCGCTGGGTCGTGGTGCGTTCTAGGGTCTGGGTGCGGCCTTCTGGGTCACGGCCACCGTCACGGCGCGTCATGGGGGGAGTGTAGCGGGCGCGGAGGGCGGTAGGCGGGGCAGAGGTTACGGTGACCCGCCAGAAAGGCCCGGAGGAAGACCCGGAAGAAACCGTTACGCCATTTCGCCTACTTCCCCCGCAGAAATCCGTTTCTGGCGTATTCTGAGCGCACTTATGACCACATCATCCCCGGACGCCTCCGTTCACGTCCGAGACCTGAAAAAACAGTACGCCGTCCACGAGAAGGAACCCGGTTTCATGGGCAGCCTCCGCAGCTTCGTGAGTCGCAAGACCAAGTACGTGGAGGCCGTCAAGGGCGTGTCCTTTGACCTCGCGCCCGGCGAGGTGGTGGGCTTTCTGGGGCCGAACGGGGCAGGGAAGACCACCACCCTCAAGATGCTGTCGGGGTTACTGCACCCGTCCGGCGGCGTGGCAAAGATCGCTGGATTTGAGCCGCGCAAACGCGAAACGGCCTTCCTGAAGCAGATCACCCTCGTCATGGGCCAGAAGCAGCAATTGATCTGGGATTTGCCCGCGCTGGACAGCTTTCTGGTCAACCAGGCCATCTACGAGATTCCCGACGCCCAGTACCACGCCACCATGCGCGAGTTCACGGAGGTGCTGTCGCTGGACGGCATTCTGAAAAAACAGGTCCGCAAACTGAGCCTGGGCGAGCGCATGAAGTGCGAGCTGGCCGCCGCGCTGCTGCACCGCCCGCGCGTGCTGTTTCTGGACGAGCCGACGATTGGCCTGGACGTGAACATGCAGGAGGCCGTGCGCGCCTTTATCCGCGACTACAACGAGCGCTACGGGGCCACCGTCATTCTGACCAGTCACTACATGGCCGACGTGACGGCGCTGGCCCAGCGGATTCTGGTGATTGACAGCGGTCAACTGGTCTTTGACGGCGATCTGGCGCGACTGGCCGAACAGGGGAAAGGGGGCGGCAAAACCGTAAAGCTCAAGCTGCGCGAGGCCGTCAGTGCCGCACAACTGGCCCCCTACGGGCAGGATGTGAAGGTGGACGGCCTGAGCGTGGAGTTGACGGTTCCCCGCTCCGAGGTCAGCGCCCGCGCTGCAAAGTTACTGGCCGATCTGGACGTGGCGGACTTGACTGTGGAAGACCCGCCCATTGAAGCAGTGATGGCGGAGTTGTTTGGGGCAGGGGAGAAGGCGACAGTGGAAAAGGAGGTAGTGCGGGGATGAGGCACCTTGAATTCGCGGCCTGCCCGGTGGCCCCCCCTCCCCAGCCCTCCCCCACGAGGAGGGAGGGAGTTAAAAGCCTCAGTCTTTTAGACCTTCAGACCCCCAAATCGCCTCGCCAGAGGCACCCATGATCCGCAAGACCCGTGTCCTCTTCGCCACCCGTTTCGCGGAGATGGCCGAATACCGTGCCGAGGTCATCATCTGGATGCTGTCGGGCACGATCTCGCTGGTCATGATGCTGGTGTGGATGGCGCAGGCGGCGAATGCTCCGGGTGGGCAGATCAACGGCTACGACGCCTCCCAGTTCGCCACCTATTTCCTCAGCGTGTGGCTGGTGGGGCAACTGCTGGTGGTCTGGGTGGGCTGGGAACTGGACTTCATGATCCGGCAGGGCACGCTGTCGCCCAAGCTGCTGCGCCCGATGGATCCGATGTGGCAGGAATACGCCGCCCACGTCGCCGAGCGTTTTGTGCGTATTGGGCCGATGCTGGTGCTGCTGGTGATCTTTGCCGCCCTATCCGGCGCGTCCTTTACCCGCGAGTGGTGGGCCTATCCGGTCACGCTGGGCCTGTGCATCCTGGGCTTTACCTGCCGCTTTCTCTACGAGTACACCCTGGGCCTGCTGGCCTTCTGGACCGAAAGCAGCACCAGCTTTTCGGAGGTGGCGTGGTTGCTGTACGCCGCACTGGGCGGCCTGTTCGCCCCGCTGGCCTTTTACCCGCAGTGGGTGCAGGACATCGCGGTGTGGACACCGTTTCCCTACATGCTGGGGCTGCCCGCGCAGTTGCTGGCGGGTAAGGCTACGCTGGCGCAGGCGGGTTCCGGCGCGCTGATTCTGTTCGGCTGGGTGGTCTTCTTCTGGTTTGCGCGACTGCTGGTCTGGCGGCTGGGGCTAAGGAAGTATGGAGCGGTGGGAGCGTGACCCGGTATCTGCGCCTAGTCCGCATCTTTACTGGGGCCACCATCTCGGCTCAGCTAGAGTACCGGGCGAATTTCATCGGGGCCGTGCTAAGCAGTCTGGGGCAGGTGGGCGTGGCGCTGCTGGCGATTGGCGTGTTGTTCGGGCAGGGCAGCGATACGGTGGGCGGCTGGACCTTCCGCGAGGCGCTGCTGGTCACCGGGTTTTTCATTCTCACCGAGGGTTTCATCGCTGTGTTCGTCCAGCCCAACATGAGCCGCATTGCCGAGGCCATCCGCACCGGCAGCATGGATTTCACGCTGCTCAAGCCGCTGGACGCCCAGTTCAGCGTCAGCACGCGCTACCTGAACGTGCTGCGCGTGCCCGACATCCTGATTGGACTGGGGCTGATCGTGTACGCGGCCTCGGCGCTGACCATCACGCTGGGAGGGGTGCTGATCGCCGCCGTGCTGTACCTGTCGGCATTGACCATCGTGTACTGCATCTGGCTGGCGCTGTCCACCACGGCGTTCTGGTTCGTCAAGACGCAGAACGTTGCGGAACTGTTCAACGGCATCTTCGGCGCGGGGCGTTTTCCGGTCACGGCTTTTCCGCTGCCCGTGCGTTTCGCCCTGACCTTTATCGTGCCCATCGCCCTGATCACCACCGTTCCCGCACAGGCCATGACCGGGCGGCTGTCGCCCGCGCTGGCGGTGGCCTCGCCGCTGGTGGCGTTGGCGCTGTTCGCCGTCACCCGCTGGTTCTGGCTCAGGGCCGTCGCCAGTTACACGAGTGCCAGCAGTTGAACGCTGGGCAGAGGCTGGAACGTCTGGGCGCGGCGCTGCTGGGGGAGGGATTTGAACTTCGCGCGGAGGTGGATTTCTCCAGTCTCGCCACTCTGAATGCCTCGCTGCAAGCTCAAAACATCATCCTGGACTCCCAAACTCTGCGCCACGTTGCCTGGGCCGCACTCGGCCAGCCCCGCCCCCGTAGCGTCATGCTCAAGCCTGAAGCCCGCGCCCGCCTGTCCCACCTGACCGACTTGCGCGACGTGTTCTCGCCGTCCGACGCCGAACGGGTGGGCCGTGAATTCGCGGGTGAAAGGTGGCTGGCCCCCGACTTGCTGGCCGCGCGCCCGTGGCTGATGTCCACCACGCCTCCAAAGCAGGTGATTTCCGATGTGATGCACTCGCAGTGGTCTGGACTGGTGGCATTGCTGGGCGAATACGGCCCGTGGGTCTACGCCGCGAATGTGGCGGATTTGCAGATTCTGGGACGGCTGTACGGCGAACTGGTCAGGGGAGCGGCCCTGTCCTCCGAAGATGAGGTGCTGGACGCGGCTTTCAAGCAGACTGAGCATCCCTCGCTGCTGGCCCGGCTGGAGGCCACCGATTACCGCCAGCCAGCATCTGACCCGAACGCTGATCTGACGGCGCTGGAATCCGCTTTCTGGGCGGTGGCGCAGGCACAGGCACGGCGCGACTGGGAAGCGTGGCAGGCCCGGCGCAGCGGTTAAGCTGAGCAGCATGACGAATCTTCTTGCCAATCGGTGGGGCATTCGCTCGTGGCCTGGGCGTTCCCTGAGCCTCGCCCTGCTGCTCTCTGCTGGCATGGCCTTGGCGCAATATTCGCCTTCCGGGACTTTCGATCTGGGCGTGGGTTTCGGCCAGACAGCGCTGAGCAGTTCCATCCTTCAGGGAACCCTCGAACTGCCCGTCAAGTCGGTCAAGACCACAGCCCCGCCCGCATACAGACCCGATCTGCGACTGGCCGTGACGTTCAGTGAAGCCCGTCTGGCGCTGTTCCGGCAGACGCTGGCCGATCAGGCCCTGAAGGGGAAGTCCCAGCAGGAGAAGCGGGCGTTTGTCGTCCACTTGAAGGACAACGATCTGGCGAATGGCCTGTGGGTCTTCAACGCGTTCGATAAACGCAGTCCGGGCCTACCGGAACTGGTGGCCACCTATCTGGGCGGGATGTGGAAGCAGGTCTCTGGCAGGAGTCCTGACCCGGCCAAGCTGGACATCCTCAGAAGCCAGCTTCAGCGGTCCATGCTTCAACCTGCCCAGTTCTCCAGAATCAAGGCCATGTCAACCGATCAGCGCCTGGACTGGATGTTTGGCCTGTCGTATCACCACGACGCTCTGGCCCAGGACGGTCTCTTCAACAATGATCAGACAAGTCGGCAGCAACGCGCCCGTCTGGCCCTCGAATCCAGCAGGGGCAACGGCTTTGATCTGAATGGACTTGACCTGAAGTAAGCGTGAGCCTCGCCGATTTTTCCCCGTCACATGTGCGCTAGCCTCCTTCCCGTGTCCACGCTGATCACTGCCGAAAACCTGACCGTGTTCTACGCGGAGCGGGCGGTGCTGCGTGACGTGTCCCTGAGCGTTTCGAGCGGTGAGCGTGTGGCACTGCTGGGCCGCAACGGGGCGGGCAAGACCACCCTGTTGCGCGTGCTGACGGCGGAGTTGCTGCCCGAGGAAGGCACGGTCTGGCGCGCGGATGGCCTGCGCCTGGGCGTGCTGGAGCAGCACCACGCGCACCCGCCGGGCAAAACGGTGCGCGCCCTGGTGGACGCCGCGCACCCCTACCGCGAGCTGGAAGCCGAACTGCTGGCACTGGAGGCCGATCTGGGTGATCCGGCAGTCCTGGCCGCCTGGACCGAACTGAACGCCCGCCTGGAGGACGCTGAAGCCTACGCGTGGCCCTCGCGCGTGGCCCGTGTGCTGGGGATGCTGGACCTGACCCGCTTTCTGGGCCGTGAGGCCACCACGCTGTCCGGCGGCGAGCGCACCCGGCTGGCCCTGGCTCTAGCCCTGGCCCGCGAACCTGATCTGCTGCTGCTGGACGAACCCACCAACCATCTGGATATCCGTATGCGCGAGTGGCTGGAAGGCTGGCTGCGGACGTTCCGGGGCGGCGTGGTCCTGACCAGCCATGACCGCGACTTTCTGGACGCGGTGGCCGATTCATCCGGTGGGCGCAGCGTCTGGCTGGAGGCGGGCGAGGCAACCGCGTATCCCGGCGGGTACACACGGGCGAAGGCGCAGCGCGATCTGGAGCGGCGCACCCAGGAACGCGCCGCGAAGCTCTCGGCACAGGAACAGCGCCGACTCGTGGGCAGTGCGGAGAATCTGGACCGCTGGGGCCGCCGCTCACGCGGTCTCAAATCCCGCGCCGAGCGGCTGCCGAATGCCGAGGCCCCACTGCCCGAACGCCAGTTGCGAATGCGCCTGCTGGCCGGAAGCGCCCGCGCCCCGCTGGTGGCCTGGGGCGATCACCTCTCCAAGTCCTATGACGGGCGCAACGTCATTTCGGGCGTGGCCTTCAAGCTGCGCCAGGGGGACCGCGTGGCTTTAATGGGCGCGAACGGCACTGGCAAGACCACCCTGATGAAACTGCTGTCGGGCGAGGAACACCCGGACGCAGCCGCTGGCCTGGGTGAACCCGCCCCCCTGCTGCGCGTGGCGGGCGGCGTGACCGTCGCCAGCCTGGACCAGACCTGGCATGGCCTGCTGCCCGGCGATGGATTGCACGCCCAGTTCACGGGCCGCTTCGGCAAGCAGGCCAATACCCTGCTGGGCCGCGCGGGCTTCACCGAGGCCGACTGGCCCAAGACCCCGCGCCAGCTCTCTGGCGGCGAGCGGGCGCGGGCGGGGCTGGCCCTGGTGAGTGCCCTGCGCGCCGATCTGCTGCTGCTGGACGAACCCACCAACCATCTGGATATCGAGGCGCTGGACGCGCTGGAGGCCGCCGTCCACGCTTACGGCGGCGCGGTGGTAATCGTGACCCATGACCGCCGCTTTGCCCGCGAGGTGGCCAACCGCCTGTGGCTGATCGAGGACGGCCAGCTCCGCGAGGTCACCGGCTGGGGCAGCCGCGAGTACACGGACCCGGCCCGGCACCTTCAGGGCGATCCGCCGCCACCGCCGCCGCGTCCCACGGCCCGGCAGCGGCTGGTCCACATCGAGAACCAGTTGGCCGATGTGCGTACGGCGCTGGACTCCACCCCCGGCGGCCTCAGCGGGCGCGAGGAAGGGCGGCTGCGGTCCCAGGCACACGGGTTGCAGCAGCACCTCTATGACCTGTACGCCGAGGCGTTCGAGTGTCCGCAGTACGACATTCAAGTGCGTGAGCCGCCGCTGATGGTGCGTGCCCAGCGACTTGGAGAGGACGAATTGTGCGGGGGCGGGATGTTCTGGGCCGCGCGGGATGAGACCTGCCCGCATCTGGCCTGGGACGGAACGGTGCTGCGCTGGAGTGCCCTGCCGCCCGACTGGTACGGCGCGGCGCTGCTGGGCGGAACGTTGCGAATCCTCTTTGAGCGCTGGAACGCGGGCCGGGTCCAACTGGGCGAGGGCGGCCCCACGCTGACCCGTCGCCAGTATTTCGAGAAGCTGGGCTTGATCCGCTTGCCAGCGTCCTCACCCCCAGTTTCACAGGCGTAACCCCACGGTCATGCGCCGCCCGCTATACTTCCGCGCATGGACGACCTCATCAAAGGACGCCTCGGGGGCGCGGACGGATACGACATCCGCTGCGTTATCGAAGGCGACAGTATTTCGGGCCGCGCAGGCGGCAAGTTACACGGCAAGGACATCGATCTGGAAATCACCGAGCGCGGCGTGCAGGGCACTGTGGGCAACGATCCGGTCAAGATCGAGCTGGACGGCGGCGAGCTGAAAGGCAACGTGGGCAGCCAGAAGCTGGTGCTGCGCGGTGTGGACCGCGTGACCGGCTTCATGGGCGAACCCATCGTCGGCTGGAACGTGGTGGCGCAGCAGACCGGCGAACACCTGAGCGGGCAACTGGGCAGCACCGTGCTGGGCCGCCCCTTCGAGATGGAACTGGGCAGCGCCCCCGGCTGGGTCGGCACCCTGGTGGCCCTGGTGGCCTTCTACGCGCTGGAACCCCGCGCCAGCGTGACCGTCAACCGCTGAGCAGGGTCAGCCACTAGATTCAATCAATCCAGAAGGGGGCCGCCGATACTGGGCGGCCCCTCTTCTTTGGATGAGGATAGACAGCTCGTATCACCCAGACAGCCTCTAGCGTCCCCCGATCCGGTAGGTCACCCCGAATCTGACCCGTGTACTCGCGTCCGTGTTCTGCACGCCGATGCTCAGGTTGGTGCGCGGGTTGATGTTGTACCCGGCGCTGAAGCTGGGGCGCAGGGTGCCCAGGTCCAGCCCCGTCAGCGGCGTGCTGACCCGGAAGGTGAAGCGGTCATCTGGGGTGCTGTAGGTGGCGTCCAGCAGGCCCTTGCCCGCCAGATCCACCTGATATTGCAGGTACAGGTCACGGGTCAGGTACGAACCCAGTGTCAGGGTCGCGTTCACGCCGTCCACCCCGTTCAGGTTGGGAGTCAGGCGGAAGACGTCTAGGCCAAACGCCCGGGCCAGTGTGCGTTCCAGTTCGCCCAGCACGAAGACATTCAGGGCGGTCTGCACGGCGCTGGCCCCCAGCGCGCCGATGTTGCCGGGCAGCGCGGTCAGGTTGGGCACCCCGGTGGCCACCAGGGCGTACAGTTCCGGCTCGGTGTAGCCCTGCCCGGTGTCGGGATCGTTGCAGGCTGTGCCCTCAGTGGCGCAGTTCAGCGTGGTGGTCAGGTTCAGGGCGGCCTGACCGTCCGCGCGGGTCACGAACTCGCCGCTCAGGTTGAGGGTCACGGGCACGCGCTGGCGGGTGGTCACGGCCTGCACCTGTCCGGTGGCCGCGATGTTGAAAGCGGGCAGCAGGCTGTCTCCAGCAAAGGTTACGCTGCTGTCACCCAGCGTGAATTCGTTCTCGCGCAGATAGATGAAGCCGCGCTCGGAGCGGACGCTGCCGCTCATGCGGGGCCGCGCGCCGCTGCCCGAGAGGGTCAGGCCCGCCGTGCTGAACTCGGCGCGGGCCAGGCTCTCGTCCACCCGGATGCCGCCGGGGGCGCGGATGGGAATGTCCTCGAAAACCACCCGCTCCAGAAAAGGGCGCGCGGGCCGGGGCGCGGCCTCGTCTGTATCCGTGGCCGGAGCCGGGAAGGTGGAGTAGACATCGGGCAGGGGGCTGACATAGTTGTCAGTGGTGCGCCCTGTGCTGGCGTTCGGCCCGCTATCTGTGCCGCTCACCGCCTGCCCGTTGGTCTTCCCTGGCGTGGGAAGAGCAGTCGTGGCAGCAGCGCGCCCCAGCGTCAGGCGCAGGAAGTCCGCCGCGCCGCTGACGCGGATCAGGGTGCCGTCGTCCACCGCGCGCAGATCGGCGTTCAGGGCACTTTCGCGGGCAAAGATGATCGACAGCGGCAGGTTGTAGTTGCGGGCGGTCAGCGTCAGGTCAAGTCTGGGCGAGACCTGCCCGCTCAGCCGCAGGTTGCCCGCCCCGGTGGCCGCATTGGTGCTGCGGCTCTGGGCGTCCAGCGTGAAGCCCTCCCCGTTTTGCGCCAGCACCACTGTGCTGCCCGGCAGCGCGCCCAGTCCCTGCGGGGCCAGCAGACCCGCAAAGCCCACCCGCGCGCCGCTCAGCTTGCCCAGCGTGAGCTGTCCGGTCACGTCCAGTCTGCCGTTGGCTCCCAGCGCGCCGCCCGTCAGGATGGTGCCCCCTGCCGTGAACGCGCCGCTGTCGGGCAGGTCTCCCGCGAAGTCGGGGATTTCCAGGCTCAGGCCCGCCACACTGCCGCTGACGTTCTGCACGCGCAGCAGCCCGCGTGGGCGCTCATACGTGCCCGCCGCGCTGAGGGTCAGGCTGCCGCGCAGGCTGGGGTCCAGCTCGCTCAGTCCAGGGATCAGGCGCAGAACCGGGGTAAAGGTGGTGTTGGTGAAGCGGGCATTCACGTCCACCTTCTGGCGGGTGTACTGCCCACGCACGTCCCAGGTACCCGCCCCCGTGAGCTGCACGTTCAGGCCGCGCAGTTCCCCCGCCGCGTATTCCAGCGTGCCGGTGCCGGTCAGGGTCTCGGTGGAGGCGGCCTCGCCTGTCCCGTTGGTGGCGCTGACCCGGATGCGCTCGGCCACCACGCTGACGCTGCCGGAAGGCGGATCGGCCAGCGGGAAGCGGAAGCGGGCCACCCCGGTCACGACGCCCTCGCCGGGGGCCGCCCCCGTGAAGGCCGCCACCAGCGCGCCCACCGGGAGCGCCCGCAGGCTGCCCTGGCCGAAGACCTCGCCGCTCCCTTCTCCAGAGGTACTGAATCCGGCTGTGAAATCCGACTGACCCAGGAAGCCCCGAATGCGCCAGCTTCCCCCGGCCAGCGTGCCTTCCAGCCGGGCGGGCAGGGTTTTGGACCCCACCATCAGGCCTTCTGAGCGCAGCACGAAGGTGCCGCCGCCGTCCTGCAAGTTGGCGTTGCCGTTCAGGCGGCCCGAGAGGTCGGGGGCGATCTTGAGGTTACTGACCTCCAGATCGTCCAGCACGGCGCGGACGCTGTAGCCGTCGCCCGTGGGTCTCAGCGCCAGCGCGGCCAGTGGAGTCTGAGGCAGCAGATCGGCGATGCCGCCGGACGCGTCCACGCTGACCTCGCCCACCTCGTTGCGGGCGGCCAGAGCGGCCACGAAAGTCTGGCCCTTCAGGTTCACCTCGCCGTCCACGGTGAGCTTCTGCCCTCCCACATCCACCGGATAGGTCCCCACGCCCAGCAATCCGGTCAGGCCGCCGCTGTCCAGTCCGACATTCACATTCAGCGTGCCGCCCGCCTGCTTCAGGCTGCCGCTCAGGCGTCCGGTCCAGTTCTTCTCGCCCTGCAAGGCATTGAGTTGCAGCGTACCGGAGGGCAGCGTCACCTGCGCCGCCACGGTAGGCCGCCCGCCGCGCAGGGTCACGTTCGCGCTGGCCTCGCCGGACAGTTGCAGCCCCAGGTACGGAAGCTCAGCGGGCGAGGTGAAGTTCGTGACCTTCAGCGCCACCTGCCCGTTCTGCGTGCTGGTGTTCAGCGTGCCGCTGGCGGTCAGCACGCCGTTGAGGTTGGGAATGCCCAGCCGTGCCAGTTGCAGCCCCGGCAGATTGGTGGCGAGTTGCCCATCCCTGAAACTCAGGGAACCGTCGCGTTCGCCGTCGCTGACGCGCAGATCGGCCCCCTCCAGCGTGGCCGTGCCACTGGCGCGCCACTCGCCCCGCCGCACGCTGAGCAGCACACTGGGATCAGCCAGCAGACCGCTGGGGGTCACGCTCAGGCTCAGTTCGGGACGGGTCAGACTGGCCGCCCCGTTCCAGCGCCACTCGCCGTTTGCGTCAGGGCGCACGCCCACCGCGCCATTGGCCGTCGCGCCGGGGCCGTCTATCAGCCGCACCTGTACGCCGCTCGGTGACGCCACGATGCGCGCCCCTGCCCCCAGCAGGCCCGCCGTGCCCTGTGCCAGTGGGTGCGCCAGCGGCCCGGACAGGCTCAGCACTGCCGGGGCGGTCAGCACGTCGCCGCTGCCACCCAGGGATGGGCCGCCAGTCACGCGCACGCCCCCGTGCCAGCCCGTGAACGGATCGGCGCGCAGGTCCACCGCCGCTGCCAGTTTCTGCGGCCCGGTCAGGCTGCCGACCAGCGACAGGGACCGGGCGCGGTAGGCGGCTTTCAGGTTGCCGCTCAGGGTTCCGCTGGCGTTCAGACTCAGGTCCGCCCGCCCGTCCACACCTGCCGTGCCGCTGGCGCGGATGACGCTGCCCGCCGCGTTCAGACGCAGGCCATTCAGGGTCACCTTGCCGCCGTCCAGTGCGGCCACCGTTTCGCCCGCCTGACTCAGCGTTCCGGTCAGCCCACTGAGGGTGCCGCCCAGCCGCCCCGTCGTGTCTGCCAGCGTCACCCCGTAGGCCGAGGCGGTGCGCGAAGTTACGGTGGCCGCGAGCGTCGGGGCACTCAAAGTCCCGGCCAGCGTGGCGGCGACGCTCAGTTGTCCGCTGCCGCCCACCAGTGGCAATGGCGTCAGGTTCAGGCTGCCGCTGAGGCTGGGAATGAAGCCCTGACCCGACTGAAGCCTGACCGCGCCGCCGCCCAGTTCGCCGCCGTCCAGCACGTAGGAGCCGCGCCCATCAGAATTTAGCATGAGCGGTTCTTTCAAGCCTGCCAGCGTCGCTTCCACGGTTCCGGCCAGTTGGGGCCAGACGCCATTCAGATTCACCTTGGCGGTGTTGCCGCCGCTCTGGACCGTGCCATACAACTTCGCGCGCACGGTACCTGCACCCAGATTCAGGTCCTGCGCGTCGGCGTAGAGGGTGCCGCCCGCCGCGCCGAGAAGATTGACGCGGGCCACGGCGCGGGGATCACGCACCCGCCCGGAGAGGGTTGCCAGCGCATCAAATGCGGCGGTTCTGGCGGTGACCGAGCCTTCCAGCGCCGGATTGCCCACCGCGCCGCGTAGGGTCACATCTGCGCCCACGGTGCCGCCGTTCAGGGCAGGCGTATTCAGGAAACCCGTTCCCAGATCGCGCACGGTCACACGCACGCCTTCTGGCAACTGCCCGTCCGCCTTCAGGACGCCGCCGCGCAGGCTGCCGCTCAGGGCGGTCCTGAGTTCATCGGTCCCGCCCGCCCGCCAGCGGTAACTCGCACTGCCGTACAGGCTGAACGGTCCGGTCTGTTCCTGCTGACCCTTCAGGGCCAGATTCTGCACGCTCACCACCTGAGGCCCGTCCGCCAGCGTGCCCGTCGCCTCCAGGCGGCCCGCAAAGGTCAGGGCGTCCACGTCCAGCCCGCGCGGCAGCAGGCGGGCAATCCGCAGGGTGTCGGCCTTCAGGCTGGCCGTGTAGCGCCCGTCTTCCAGCGTGCCGCCCCCCGCCACCTTCGCCCCGTTCAGCCGCACGCTGAGATCCCCGGCGCGGTAGGAGGCCCCCAGATCGCCCGTCAGCTCATTGCCGCTGTCCGCCAGTTTCCCGGCGAAGGCGGCCTCGGGAGCGCTCCACGACGCGCCGCCCACATTCACGGTTCCGCTGACGCGCAGTTGCTCCGGGCGGCCCCACAGCGCCCCCACGTCAAAGGCCAGCAGATCCAGCGTGCCGCCGGGTTTGAAGGCCAGATCGGCGGGCAGGCTGCCCGTCAGCCGGGCCTGGGTGTTGCCTGTCCCCACCAGCGCGGCCACCTTCAACGCCCCGTTCCCGTCCAGCACTGCGTCCAAGGGACCACCTGGAATGTCACCCACCGCGCGCAGGGTGCCGCTCCAGCCTGTGCGGGCGTTCCAGCCAGGGGTGCCGTTCAGACGCACGTCGATGGGCGCATCGGGGCTGCCTCCCACATAAGCGGCGTTGACGGTCAGGTTGGCGTTTGTCAAGCCGCCCAGCGCATTCGTTCCCAGTTGGCCGCGCAGGGTTCCGGCCAGATTCTTGCCGCTCAGGCCCACCTTCCAGTCCTGGCCCAGCAGCCGGGCAGTCAGGCGCGTTCCCTGGGCCTGGAGACCCGCAACCCCTTCACTCAACGCGCCCTGAACGTTCACGTCTGGCTTGCTGTACGCGCCCGTGATCCGCGCCGTGTAGTTGCCCGGCAGCAGATCCGTCACCCTGGCTTTTGCGCTCAGCTTCAGCTCTGGAAAGACGGGTCCGCTGGCGCGCACAGTTCCCTGCGGCAATGTGGCCGTGGCCCCTTGCAGGCGCAGCACACCGTCACGGTAGGAGGCTGGGGCCTGGAACTTCACGCCCGCCCCAGTTCCCACAGACAGTGTGCCAGCCGTGTCCAGTCGCAGATCGGCCAGCGTGCCGCCCAGGGTTGCCGTGACATTGCCCACCGTCTCCGAGAGCAACACGGTCCCCAGGTCGGGAACGCTGACGCTGCCCGCCGTTTTCCAGGCCGCCAGACCCGTCCCCGCACCCTGATTGACGGCCAGATTCAGCGCCGCCCCTGCCACCGTGCCGCCGAGCTGGACGTTGGCCGCGCCGTTCGTGAGTCCAGTCGCCGTCGCGCTCAGGTCCACCGCACGCCCGGCGTACTGGCCCGTCGCCTGCAAGGTCAGGGTGCTTTCCGCGTTTCCACGCAGGGTGGCGTTCAGGCCGTCCAGCGTCAGCCGCGCGTCGGCCTGTGGGTACAGCGGCCCGCGCACGCCCACGTTCAGGCCCGCCAGCGTGCTGTTCAGGTTGGCGCTGAGTTGTCCTTTCGCCAGCGAAACGCTGCCCGCCGCGCGCTGGCCCGCCGCCCTCAGATTCACGCGCGCCTGTCCGCTGGCCTGTGCGAAGTCCAGCCCAGGCACGCTCAGATCGAGACTGGCCCGGCCCGTCAGGTCTGCCAGTTGCTCGGTCAGCACCGGCCCCAGCGCGCGGGCGTCCAGGGTGGCTCCCCTGATGTTCAAGTCCTGTCCGTTATAGCCAAAAGGCAGCCGCGCCCACGGATGCCGCAGCGTGCCGGACGCGCTCAGGGTGTTCTGCCAGTTCACGCGGGCATTCAGGGTCAGCGGTTGGTTCAGATACCGCGTGCTCGTGCTGGTCAGGGTGGCTCCTGTTGTCGTCAGTTGCACGGTCAGGCGGCCCGGCACCACTTCCGCCCGCAGGTTGTCGGGCAGCAGGGGCAGGGCGGGAGAGAGGCTGGCCGTGACCGCGCCGCCCACCTTCGGCAGCACTTCTACCCGGCCCGTCAGCGGCCCGAACGGCAGCGCCGCCAGGGTCTGGCCCGCGCCCAGCAACTTGACCGTACCGGGGGTGCCGGACAGCGCGTATTTCGCCTGCAAACTGCCGCTCCACTGGCCGCCCGCATAGCTCAGCCCGCCCACCGTCGCCCGCGCCCCAGTCAGTGAAGCGGTCAGCGGAAAGCTCTGGGCCGGCACGCTCAGAGTGAGCGGTGAGGTGCCAAAACGCTGCGCCTTCACGTTGACCGTGCCCCGCAGATCGGCCACGCCGCCCCCTGCCGTCGCGGTGAAATACGGCCCGCTGACATTCAGCTTCAGGTCATCCACTGTTGCCGGAAGGGTCAGTCTTCCGGTGGCGCTGACTGTCTGCCCAGCGATCTCGCCCCCCGCGCTGATGCGTCCGTTCTGTGCATTCACGGTGAAGGGTCCGGCTTGCAAGGTGCCGCTCAGGACGCCTCCGCGTGCCTTCAGGTCGCCCACCAGCTTCTGCCCCGCCAGCGTCAGCCCGCGCGCCTGCACATCGAAGTCCGAGAAGCCGCGCAGGTCCACGGTGGCCGCGCCGCCCCCGGCGTCCCGCACGTTGATGCGTCCGCGTGGTTCGGTGCCGCGCCCGGTGACATTGCCCTCCACGAACAGCCCGCCCGCGATGGGGCCGCGCACCTGCACGTCGTAACGCCCTTCTGGCAGCGAGGCGGTGCCGCGTGCGCTGAGGCCCTCGCGGTCCGTCAGCAGCACGTTCAGATCGCTCCAGGGGCCGCTCAGGGCCACCGTGTACTGGTCCAGTTGCCCGCTTGCGTCCACCGCGCCCCGGAAGGTGTTGTTCGGTCCCGATCCCTTTTGACTCAGGCCCCAGGTGGCGCGGCCCTGCACGCGGCCCTCCTGCCCGAAGGCGGTCAGCGGCTGCGCGCCGGTCACGCGGGCCAGTCCGGTTGCGCCGTCGTAGGTCACGTTCAGATCGCCCCAGGTGCCACCCACCGCCAGCTTCGGCGTCAGCGTTGCGGTCAGGTCCATCGCCTGAGCGGGCAGGGTCACGCCGCTGAAGGACAGTTCGCCGCTGCGGCCCGTGACCCGCGCCCGCAGCGCGTTGTAAGGACCATTGACCGCCGCGTTTAACGTCTGGCCCTGCGCCGACACCGTGCCGCTGACGCCCACCTGCGGATAGACCTGACCGCTGATGCTGGCGGTGGCCCCGGCGTAGGCTGCCTTCAGATCAGCCGTCAATGCTGCGTCTGCACGGGTCAGTGTTCCCGCCACGTCTGCCCCCGCCACACTGGCGTTCACAGTTGCTGTGCCCCCCCGTCCGGCCAGATTCAGGTCCAGCGTGCCGGAAAGGTCCGACAGATTCACCAGCGGACGTAGCGCGGCAAGGTCCATGCGCCCGCTGGCGTTCACGTCCTGCCCGTCGATCACCCCCCGCGCGGTCTGTCCCGCCGTGGTCAGATCAAAGCGGACTGCTCCCTCGTCGGTCAGGCTGAGGTTGCCCGCAATGTCCGTCCCCTGAATGCGGGCGGTGGTGTCATAGGGGGCACTCAGACTGGTGTCGGCCAGCACGGTCACGCCGTTTGCCGCGCCCCCATTCACCGTGCCGCTGAGGCTGGCGCGGCTGCCGCGTCCGGTAGCGGTCAGGTCAAAGCCATTGCCGCGCGCCGTCAGCGTGCCGAACGCCTTGAGGGTGTTGGTCACGGTCACGTCGCCGCTGACCTTCAGGCCGCCCAGGACTTCCAGATTGCGCGCCGTGATCGGGAAGGAATCGCCGTTCCAGCGCAGCACCTGCTGACCAGAGGTAAAGGTGCCACTCTGGCGCAGGTAATTCACGTCCAGCGGCCCGCTGAGGGTCTGGACCAGTCCGGGCACCTGTGCCGTCAGGTTGCCCGTCACGTCCCCGGCCTCCAGATCGAGTTGCCCCGCGCCGGAAAGCGTCAGGCCCGCGCCTTGCAGATTGCTGGCACTCCAGCCCCCACGAAATTCCGGGTCAAGATCAAGAGTTACGGTTCCCAGGTCCGCTTTCAGCCCTTGCTTGTTCAGCCGCGCCGTGCCTGCCAGCGCGAACGGTCCCGCCGTGCCGCCCGTGATGATGGCCCGCAGGTCGCCCGGCGTGCCGCTCAGGGCCACCCGCGCCCCCGCCGCACCGTAGGTGGGATTGAGGACGGCCCTGAGCTGCTCGTCGCCCAGTGCGAAAGTCCCCGACAGTGGGCCGCCCAGCCCCTGCCCCTGAAGGGTGATCAGGTTCTGCGCGTCGATGCTGGCCTGTATATTCAGCGGCTTTTGCCCGAACGCCCCCACCAGTTCGGCCTCGCCGGACCGGCCAAGGGTCCAGGTGCCGCTCAGTTTCTGAAGGGAGTCGCCCAGCCGGGTGTCGGCGCTGAAGGTCAGGTCGTTGCTCTGCGGCGCTTCTTCCCCGGCTGCACGCATGAAGGCGTAACTGGCCTGCACGTCACTGAAGGCAACGCCCGCCAGCTTGCCCGCGCCCCCCACCTGCGCCGAGACCTGCACATCCTGCCAGCCGCCCGCCGTGATCCGCAAGTTCAGTGCGCCCTCGCCCGTGGTGCCCAGCGCCCGCGCCAGCCCGGAAACGGTGGGGGCAGCGTCTGCCATGACCGTCCAGTTCTTTGCTTTCAGGTCCACATTGCCAGTGGCAGTGATCGGGCCGTTCCAGCCCTGGCCGCCCAGTTTCAGGTCCACCGTGTCGCCGCGCTGGGTCACCGTGCCGCCGATTCCCGTCACGGTCACGAACTTGGCCTCCGGCACGCGCACGGCGGCGTCGCTGATCCTGAGATCGCCGCGTACTGGGCCGTCGTTCAGCACGTATTTTCCGCTGATGCGCCCCGCCGTCACACCCGGCCAGTAAAAGTTCAGCAGCCGCGCGTCGGCGTTCAGGTCGGCGGTGATCACGTTGTTCTCGCCCAGTGTCACGTCGGCGTTCAGTTCGCCCTGCGCCGTGCGGCCCTGAACCGTCCATCCCCCGTCCTGGCGTGACCCGATCCGAAACTGTCCATCTGGAATCTCGCCCTTCTTGCCGTCCACGCTGAGGCGCGCATTCTGGATGTCGAGCCTGCCAGGGGTGACGTTCCAGCCGTTCCCGGTTCCCTCGCCTCCACCCGCTGTTCCCAGGCTCTCGATCAACTCGGCGGCGTTCAGGTTCACGGTGGCGTCCACGAGACTCGCACCCAGCCGCAGCGTTTTGCTGAAGGGGTTGAATGCCTCCACAGTCACGCCCGCTTGCCCCACCTGCGCGTCCACGCCGGGCTGCCGCACGGTCACGCCCTCCAGCCGGGGGGACCAGATCGGTCCGCTGACCCGCTCCGCGCTGATGCCCAGTTCCGGGCCGTAGCGGGCCAGCAGCCAGCCGCCGAACAGAGTGGGGGAGAAAACCACCACCAGCGCCAGCACGGCCACCACGCCCAGCAGGAGCCACGGCCAGCGCCGCCGCCGGGCCGGAGTGCGGGGCGATTTTTTCAGGTCTGATTCGGTGGAAACGTCACTGGCCGCCGGATCGTCGGTCACGCGCCCCCCACGCCGCGCCCGGTCCTGTCGTTCTTCCTTTGTTCCGGGGCCGCGCGCATTGCTGGCATTCTAACGGGCAGCGCGTGAGTTGGCAGCCCGCAGCCTCACCGGACCGTCAGATTTCCACCCTCTGCCCCCCCGTTCCGGCGTTACTCTGAATCCCATGCGTCTGACTGCCCTTGTGATCGGCCACGTTCAGGGGGTTGGATACCGCCTGTACGTCCAGAGATATGCCCGTGACCTGAAGTTGCAGGGTTACGCCGAGAACCTGACCGATGGCCGCGTGGAAGTCGTCGCAGAGGGCCACGAGGCCGATCTGTCGCGCCTGCTGCACTGGCTACGGCGCGGCCCACCCCACGCCCGCGTGCGTGATGTCCAGACCCAGACCAGCGAGGAGACGGGCCTGAAGGACTTTCACATTTACTGAGCGGTGTTTTGAGCCGGGCGGATCATGTGGTCATAGACGTGACTGCCCAGCGTCCGCTTTCCCTCGACGCTGAAGCCCTCACGTTCATACAGCCGGGCGGCGCGGTTGCCGCGCTCCACGAGCAGGCCCACGCGTTCCAGGCCATTTGCCAAGGCTTGTGTGGCGGCTTCCCGCAACAGCCGCGCCCCGACGCCGTGCCCGCGCGCCGCCTCCGTGACGGCCAGCGTATCCAGATACCACTCGCCGGGCAGCCCCTCGGACAGAAAGTCGCCGGTCAGGTTGCGTCCACGTAAATGTTCGCGGAACGGCTCGTCCAGCGCCCCGGAATCGGCCCCCGCGTACCCCAGCAGCAGGCCCAGCGCCTCGGCAGAATTCTGGGCGATCCACACGTTCTGAAAGCTGAGGCGGTTGCCGGGAAGCTTGAAGAACTCCAGCATCACGCCCTCGGCCTCGGCGTCGCTTGCTGCGCCAGTCAGGACCAAGCCGATGTGGCCGATGGTCTCCTGAATCAGCGGAATGGCGAACGGGGCGTCGTCAGGGCGCGCAGGACGGACGGTCAGGACCTGGGTCACTGGCCCGCCACCCGCCCGAGCACCAGCGCCTCCAGCCGCTCGGCCACATTCACCAGATGGTCTCCCAGCCGTTCCAGATTGCGGGCGATCCGGCCAGCGGTCAGGGCGACTTCGGTGTCCTCGGGGCGTTCCAGCAGACGGGTCAGGCTGGCGCGCTGCATCTGCTCGTACAGGGCGTCCACCTGTTCGTAGTCCAGGCGCATGACTTCTCTGGCCGCGCCCACATCCCGCTCGGCGAAGGCGTAGGCCAGCCGCTCCAGCATCCGCGAGAGCAACCTGACCAGCGGCAGCACGTCCTGCAAGGTGGCGCTGCGGGCGCGTGGGGCGAAATGTTCCAGGTCACGGGCCAGCTTCAGGGCGTAGTCGCCCACCCGTTCCAGATTGGTCAGGCTGCGGAACACCACCAGATGAAAGGCCAGTTCCCCGGCGCTCAGCGGCGCGGCGAAGGCGCTCAGGCAGGCGTCCTCAATCTCGCGTTCCAGTTCGTTGGTTTCCTGCTCCAGCACCCCGGCTCGGACGCTCAGGCCAGCAAATTCAGCGCGGGCATCGGCGTCGCGCACAGCTTCCAGTTGCTCCAGCGTGATACTCAGCATTCGCAGAAAACGGGCCGTGACCCGCTCCACGCTGGCCGCGCCGCCCGGAGTCGGGCGCTGGGGGAAGGGTTGTACGCTCATGCGGCCAGTATCGCGCCTCCGTGTGATGCGGCGGTCATACAGGCCGGACATGGCCCAGACTTCCCCATATATCCTCGCGCTTAGCCGAAGCGCCCGGTCACATACGCCTCGGTGCGTTCGTCGCGCGGCGACTGGAACAGTTGATCGGTGGGGCCGTGTTCCACCAGATCGCCCACCAGAAAAAATGAGGTGGTGTCGCTGACCCGTGCGGCCTGGTGCATGTTGTGGGTCACGATGATGATGGTGGTGACCTTCTTCAGATCGGTCATCAGTTCTTCGATCTTTGCCGTGCTGGACGGATCGAGGGCGCTCGTCGGCTCGTCCATCAACAGGATCTCGGGGTCCACCGCCAGCGCGCGGGCGATGCACAGCCGCTGCTGCTGCCCCCCTGAAAGCCCGGTGGCCGGGGTGTTCAGCCGCTCGCGGACCTCCTCCCACAGCGCCGCGCCCTTCAGACTGCGCTCGGCCACAGCCATCAACTGGTCCTTGTTCCGCATGCCTGCCAGTTTCAGGCCCGCCACCACGTTGTCGAACACGCTCATGGTGGGAAAGGGGTTGGGTTTCTGAAACACCATACCCACGCGGCGGCGCATGGCGACGGGATCGACGCCCGGTGCGTAGATGTTCTCGCCGTCCAACAGAATCTGCCCGCTGACCCGCGCCCCTGGCGTCAGGTCGTGCATACGGTTGATCGCCCGCAGAAAGGTGGTCTTGCCGCAGCCGCTGGGGCCGATCAATGCGTTGACGGTGCCGGGCTGCACGTCCAGATTCACGTTCTGCACGGCCTGCTTGTCGCCGTAGAAGATATTGACGTTCTTGGCACTGAGAATGGGGGTCATTTTGGCTCCTTTGGAGCGGTCTAAGAGCGTGTTTTAGAAGGTGTCTCACGTTGAGGCAGAAGATGGATGTCGTTTCGTTCGGATTGCGCTGGGAAGGCGTTTGCGGTTCCCCCCTCCCAGCCTCTCCTGCGGAGCTGTACCAGTCCCCCGCAGGGGGGGAGGAGCTAAAGGCGCGTGTTCCTAGGACTGGCAGGAATCCTGAAAGGCTTTTGAAACACGCTCTAAGGCAAAGAGAAAGAGCGCGTCGTCGGGTCTCGTTTCTTCCTTAGACCCTTCGACTCTTGACCCTCAAACCTTCCGGCTGAACCGCCGCGCCAGCAGACTGGTCACGAAGATCAGCACGATCAGCAGCAGCGCTCCAGCCTTGGCCATGCGCTGGTTCTCGTCGTAGGCACTCGTTGCGCCCCGGTAGATTTCCAGCGGCAGGGCGCTCATGGGTTTGCTGGGGTCAAAGTTGACGTTGGGGTTGCCGAAGGCGGTGAAGATCAGCGGGGCCGCCTCGCCTGCCACGCGCGCTAGCGCCAGCATGATGCCGGTAATGATGCCCCCGGCGGCGGCAGGCAGCACGATCTTCAGCGTGACCAGCCACTGCGGCAGACCCAGGCTCAGTCCCGCCTCGCGCACGGTCTGCGGCACCAGTTTCAGCACTTCCTCGGTGGTCCGCACGACAATCGGGATCATCAGGAAGCCCAGCGCCAGCGCCCCGGCAAAGCCCGAGAAGCCGAAGGTCAGCACGATCAGCCCGTAGGCCACCAGTCCCATCACGATGGCTGGAATCCCTGCCAGCACGTCGCTGACCAGACGGATGCTGGGCATCAGCGGATGGCGCGGGTACTCGGCCAGAAAGATGCCCCCGGCCAGCCCGATCAGCACGCCGAACACCGAGGCCATCGCCAGCATGATCAGGCTCCCGGTGATGGCGTTCAGCAGGCCGCCCCCTGTCTCGCCCTCGGGGGCAGGCACCTTGGTAAAGAAGTCCAGATTGATCGCGCCAATCCCCTCGCGGATCAGGTACACGAAGATCAGGATCAGCGGTGCAACCACCAGCAGGGTGGCCAGCAGGATCAGGCCGCCCATGACCATGTTCTGCGCCTTGCGCGCCGTGCTGAGGCCGGGTTTAAGTGGAGGCCGGGCCGAAGTCGCGGTACTCATCATTTGACACCTTTAGGCGTCAGCCGCCCGATCAGCACGCGGGCCAGCAGGTTGACCGCCACGCTGACGAAGAACAGGATGAAGCCCAGGGTCACCACGCTGGAGCGGTGCAGCAGTTCCTGCGCGTCCCCGAACTGGTTGGCGATCACCGAGGCCATCGTGCTGGCGTTGCCCCACAGGCTTTTCAGGATGTCCTGGCTGTCCCCGATCACCATCGCCACCGCCAGCGTCTCGCCCAGCGCGCGCCCCAGCGCCAGAATCACGCCGCCCATGATGCCAGCCCGCGCATACGGCAGGATGGCCCGCGAGATCACTTCCCACTTGGTTGCGCCCAGCGCGTACATCGCCTCGCGCTGATCGGCGGGGACCAGCCGGATCACGTCCCGCGCCACGCTCGCCGTGTACGGCAGGATCATCACCGTCAGAATGATGATCGCCAGCGCCAGCCCGCGCCCCGCCCCCGACGACGGCACGAAAAAGCATTGCAGGGTGGTCTGATCGTTGGCCCAGATACCCGCGCATTTGGTGTACAGCGCCAGCCGCTCCGGGTATTCCGGGCTAAAAAAGGTGATCTGCCAGCGCGCCAGCACCGGGGCGATCACGAACAGCGCCCACAGCCCGTAGACCACGCTGGGAATGGCGGCCAGCAACTCGATCAGGTAGCCCACTGGATTTGCCAGCCACTTTGGCGCGTACTCGGCCACGAACAATGCACTGGCAATCGCCAATGGCACGCTGATGATCAGTGCCGCGAAACTGGTGACCAGCGTGCCCGTGATCATCGCGGCGGCCCCGAAGGTTCCGTTGACCGGATTCCAGGTGCGCTGGGTGAAGAACTCCACGCCGAAGCGTTGCAATGCGGGCCAACTGTCCTTGCCCAGCAGGTACAGGCTGACCACGAACACCAGCACGATCACGCTGGCCAGCGCCAGGATCAGGTACTGAAAGGCGCGGTCACTGCCGCTGGACATTGACGCGCGGGTGGGCAGGCGGCGGGCGGGGTCACTCATGCCTGTCCTCGCTTATAGCTGTGTCGCATTCATGTCGGGTTCTCCCAGATGGGCGCATGGGGGCAGTTGAACGGAGGGGCGTCAGGGGGATGTCAGGGGACGGGGTGGGGAAGGATGTTCGGGGCCCGTTCCCCCTGCCGGTGACCCGCAGAACTGTGGAGAGCTATGAACGTGGCGGCGAGAGGGGGCCACCGGACAGGCCAGAAACGAACACCGAAGGCCCACATCCAGATCCCGCCCGGTGCCAAAAAACGCGGGACGCAGAGGAAAAATCTCCCTCCACATCCCGCGTCATCCGTCCGTCGTTTACAGCTTCTTGCCGCCGTAGGTCATGCTGGCGATGATGCTCCTGGCCTTGTTCGCCGCGTTGGTGGGCAGCTTGGCGTAGTCCAGCGCCTCGTTGTACTGCTGCCCGGTGGTGGTCATCCAGCTCAGCATTTTCCTGAGTTCCGTCGCCTGCGCCTCGGTGCGGTTGCCGTACTTCTGCTCCTGGTAAAAGATCACGTAGGTGAAGCTGGCAATCGGGTAGGCGTCGGCATTGGGGCTGTTGGTGATGCTGACGCGGGTATCACTAGGGATCACGACGCCCTCGGCGGCCTTGCTGGCAGGGCCGTTGTCGGCCAGGATGAACTTGCCCGCGCGGTTTTGCACGCTGCCGTAGGGCAGTTTGTTCTGCTTGGCGTACACCAGTTCCACGTAGCCCAGTGCGCCGGGCGTGCTTTTCACGACGCCTGCCACGCCGTCATTGCCCTTGGCCCCGGTGCCCACGGGCCAGTCCAGGCTGTTGCCGGTGCCCACCTTGGTCTTCCACTCGCTGCTGACCTTGCTCAGGTAATCGCTGAACACGAAGGTGGTGCCGGAGCCGTCACTACGCCGCGCCACGGTGATTGGCAGCGGGGGAATGGTCACACCGGGATTGAGGGCGGCAATCGCCTTGTCGTTCCACAACTTGATCTTGCCCAGGTAGATGTCGGCCAGCACCTTGCCGGTGAACTTGAGTGGCGCGGTCACGCCGGGCAGGTTGTACGACGGCACCACTGCGCCGATGGCCGTGGGAATGTGCAGCAGTTTGGCGGGCGCGGTCTTCATGGTCTCATCGCTCATGGGGTTGTCTGATCCGGCAAAATCCACGGTGCGCTCGATGATCTGCTTCTGGCCGCTGCCGCTGCCCACGCTCTGGTAGTTGACGCTCACGCCCTTGTCCTTCTTGTACTCGGCAAACATCTTGCTGTACAGCGGGTAGGGAAAGCTTGCGCCTGCCCCGGTCAGGCTCTGGGCAGAGGCGGACGTGGCCATCAGGGCGAGGCCCAGCAGGAAAATCTTCTTCATGCCTCCGAGTCTGCGGGCCGAGTGTCAGCCCCCGGTCACTGGGAAGTCAGCGGAATGTCAGGCCGGATCGTTAAAGGTGCGGATCAGGTTTCCTGGGTCTGGGCGGGGTCAGATGCCGAGCGCCGTGTCTGGGGCTGAGTGTCCGAACCTAACATTCATCAAGCCTTCAGAACCTGTCAAACTGCGGGTGTGACCCAGCCACAACCGAATTCCAGTCCGCCCGCGCTGGAGCTGCGCGGGATTACCAAGCGTTTTCCGGGCGTGGTGGCCAATGACGGCGTCGACCTGACCGTTGCTGCTGGCGAGGTGCTGGCCCTGCTGGGCGAGAACGGCGCGGGCAAAAGCACCCTGATTTCCATCCTGTACGGCCTGTATCAGCCCGACGAGGGTACGGTGCAACTGGGCGGTCAGACCGTCCGCATCGGCAGCCCGGCAGAGGCCAAGAAGCTGGGCATCGGTCTGGTGCCGCAGCATCCGCTGCTGGTCTCAAGGCATTCGGTGGCCGAGAATCTGGCGCTGGGCGGCGGCTCTGGCCTGTTTCCTGCGCGGGGTGTGGCGGGCCGCGTGCGTGAACTCTCTGAAAAATATGGGCTGGAGGTAGGCCCTACCGCCCGCGTTTCTGACCTGTCCCCTGGCGAGAAGCAGCGTGTGGAGATCATCCGCGCCCTGCTGGGCGGCGCGCGGGTGCTGATTCTGGACGAACCGACGAGCGTCCTGACCCCCCAGGAAGCCTCGGGCCTGTTCCGCGTGATGCGTGAGCTGAGGGCCGATGGCCGCAGCCTGATCTTCATCTCGCACAAGCTGGATGAGGTGCTGGACGTGGCGGACCGCGTGACCGTGCTGCGGCGCGGCAAGGTGGTGGGCGGCGTGCCCACGGCGGGCGCAACCCGCGAGAGTCTGGCCGAGCTGATGGTGGGCCGGGGCGTGGATTTTACCCGCAAGCGCGGTGCAGCTCCGGCGAACCGTGAAGTGTTGCTGGACGTGCAGAATCTGACTGCCAGCGGCTCGCGCGGTCTGCCCGCCCTGCGCAGCGTCGGCTTCACGCTGGGGCGCGGCGAGGTGCTGGGGGTGGCCGGAATCGCTGGAAACGGCCAGAGCGAACTGGTGGAGGTGCTGGCCGGTCTGCACCCGGCGCGCGGCACGGTCACGCTGGACGGCCAGCCGCTGACCGGCGGCGCGGCAGAGCGCTTTCAGGGCGGCGTGGCCCACATTCCCGAAGACCGGATTCACAGCGGCACCGTGCCCAGCATGACCGTGGCCGACAATCTGGCGTTGCGCGGTTATGACCGCTTCCCGCTGGCGCGCGGGCTGGCGCGTGATCTGAAAGCCACCGACGAGCGGGCGCGGCAGGATGTCGAGCAGTACAGCGTCGCCACCCCCGGCATCCACACCCACAGCCGCCTGCTTAGCGGGGGCAACATCCAGAAACTGATCCTGGCGCGCGAGCTGCATGGCAATCCCCGGCTGATCCTGGCGGTTCATCCCACCTATGGTCTGGACATCGGCGCAACCGATCAGGTTCACCGCGTGCTGCTGGAGCGCACCAATGAAGGCGCAGGCGTGCTGCTGGTCAGCGAGGATCTAGACGAGCTGCTCAGCCTCTCAGACCGCATCGGTGTGATGGTGGGCGGTGAACTGCGCGGCCCCTTCCCAGTCGGTGAAGTCACGCGCGAGTCGCTGGGCCTGCTGATGGGCGGCGCGCACCCGCACAGTGTGCCGGGCGCGGATCAGGGGGTGGGGGCGTGAGGGAAAGGCTGTCGATGATGGATGTTCTGGAATTGGCCCCACGGTTAACCCCTCAGTCTGCTTCGCAGCCAGCTCTCCTCAAGGGGAGCCAAGAAAAGCTGCTGGCCCGGCGATTCCGCAACTCTTGCCTCCCTTCTAAGGGGAGGTGGCGCGGAGCGCCGGACTCGCAGAGCTGCGAAGCAGAGGGGTTAAACCGTGGGAGCTACCCTTTCACCTCAACTCACTTCACTCCAACCTCCCAGGTGACCCCATGAGATTCATCCCCCTCGCCGCGCCCTCCACCACCCGCGCGGGCCTGGTCACGCTGGCCTCCGTCGCCGTGGCGCTGGCCCTGTGCGCGCTGATCTTCGTGTTCTACGGCGTCTCGCCTGCCGAGGTCTACTCCACCATGCTGCGCGGCACGCTGGGCGACTCCACCGGGCTGGCCGAAGTCGGGCGGCGCACCATTCCGCTGCTGCTGATCGGCTCGGGTCTGGCGATTGCCTTTCGGGCGCAGTTCTTCAACATCGGCGGCGAGGGGCAACTCTTGCTGGGCGCGGTTTTCGCGGCGGGGACGGCGCTGTTCGTGCCGCTGCCGGGGCCGATCCTGCTGCCCGCCGTCTTCATCATGGGCGCGGTGGGCGGCGGATTGTGGGCGCTCATCGCCGCGCTGCTGCGCCGATTGAACGTCAACGAAATCCTGTCCACGTTGATGCTCAATTACATCGCCGTCGCGCTTGTCACGTACCTGATCGCCGGGCCGTGGAAGGGCAAGGACGTGCGCGGCTACATCTACACCGATTCCTTTCCAGACGCGGCCAACCTGCCCGTGATCGCCGGAACGCAGGTGCATTGGCCCACGCTCGTTCTCGGTGTGGCGGTGGCGCTGGGCCTGCAATGGCTGCTGAGCCGCTCCACCTTCGGCTACGCCCTGCGCGTGGTGGGCGAGAATCCCGGCGCGGCGCGCTACGCGGGCATCAGCTCGGCGCGCGTGATGACCATCGTCGCCCTGATCACGGGCGGCGCGGCGGGTCTGGCTGGGGCGGGCGAGGTGGCTGGAATCCACCACCGCCTGCTGGAAGCCGGGCAGATCAGCCTGGGCTACGGCTTCACGGCGGTGATCGTGGCGTGGCTGGCGCGCGGCAACCCGGCGCTGTGCCTGATCACCGCCCCGGTCATGGGCGTCATTCTGGCCGGGGGCGATATTCTCAAGATCGATCTGAACATGCCTTTCCGCGTGGTGGACGTATTTTCCGGCGTGATCCTGCTGTGTCTGATCGCCTCGGAAGTGTTCGTGCGTAACCGCGTGGTCTGGGGAGCGCGGGCGTGAGGGGTCAAATCAAAACATCCCGGATGGAGGCCCCACATGGATAACATCGTCGTCGAAGCCCTGATCCGCGCGCTGGCGGTGGGTACGCCGTTGCTGCTGGCCTGCCTGGGCGCAATCATCAATGAGCGGGGCGGCGTGGTCAATCTGGGCGTGGAGGGCATGATGGCCGTGGGCGCGCTGGCGGCCTTTGCGGTGGCCTCCAGCAGCCCGGACGCGAATCTATGGCTGGCCGTGGGCGCGTCCATGCTGGCGGGCGCGGCGCTGGCGTCTCTGCACGCGCTCGCCACCGTCACCCTGCGCGCCAATCAATTCGTCAGCGGGCTGGCGCTGGCGCTGATCGGCACCGGGGCGGCGGGCCTGCTGGGTAAGAAGTTCGAGGGCCTGCCGCTGTTCAACAAGGTGAACGACTGGAATCTGGGCGGCTTTGTCATCAACCCGTTCACAGTGGCGGCGTTGCTGTTGGCCGCCGCCCTGGCCTTTTACCTCAATTCCACCCGCTCGGGCTTGACCCTGCGCTCGGTGGGTGAGAACCCGGCGGCGGCGGACGTACTGGGCGTCAACGTGGGTGCGGTGAGAATCTGGGCGGTGCTGGCGGGCGGCTCGCTGTCGGGACTGGCCGGGGCCTTTCTGGCGCTGTCGTACCGTGCGTCGTGGGCCGACAACATGACGGCGGGTCTGGGCTGGATTGCCGTGGCGCTGGTGATTTTCGTGGGCTGGCGGCCCCTACGCGCTGTTCTGGGGGCGCTGTTCTTCGGGTTTCTGTATTACCTGCAATTCCGCTTGCAGGGCAACAGCCCCGTGCCCACGGAAGTCTTCAACGCCATGCCCTTCATTCTGGTGCTGGTGGTGCTGGCATTGGCCGGATTGCGGGGTCAGCAGGGCGACGCGCCTGCCGGGCTGGGAAGGCCCTACGTGCGCGGCGAACGCTAGAGCAGTTGTCGGAAAAGTAGTTATGTCCTGTCCAGTCCCCGACACTTTCCGCAGCGTCAGTGGGAACTGAGGACACGCGGCCTGGATGACGCGCAAGCTGGTGTGATGCAGCGGCTTTATCGGAATCTGACTGGGGATCGTCCACTTTGCTGCATACAGCAAAAAAGCGATCCCCACATCATTCGTCAAAAAGGTTTCTGATTATCGTCGTTGCCTACCCCCGCTCTGCCTCTTCACCGTCGTCCGGCGTCAACCTTTGAGAACGTCCTCCACTTCAGAGGTGTCCAGCTCCCAGCTTGCCGCCCTCACATTCTGGGCGATCTGCTCCGGTTTGGTGGCTCCGGCGATCACGCTGCTGACGGTGGGCTGGGCGGCCAGCCAGCTAAAGGCCAGTTCCAGCAGGGTGTGTCCGCGCGTCTGGGCATATTCCTCCAGCGCCTGCACCTTGCGCCAGTTGTCCGGCGTCATGTACCTGTCCTGCGCGCCCTGCGAGGAGGCGAAGCGCGTACCTTCGGGGATGTTGTCTGGGCCGTATTTGCCACTCAGCAGGCCGCTGGCCAGCGGAAAGTACGGTAGCAGACCCATCTGCAACTCTTCCAGGGTGGGAAGCAGTTCGGCCTCTGCGTCCCGCACCAGCAGGCTGTACTCGTCCTGGGCACAGATGAAGGGAGTCAGATTGTGGTCCTTTGCGATCTGCGCCGCTTCCCGCACCCCCGCCGCGTCCAGATTGGAGCAACCGATGGCCCGCACCTGCCCGGCCAGCACCAGTTCGTGCAGCGTGCCCAGCGTGTCGGCCAGCGGCGTTTCGGGGTCCGGTCTGTGAAGTTGATACAGGTCCAGATAGTCGGTCCCCAGGCGCTTCAGGCTGTCGGCCAGTGCCTTGCGGATGTACTCGGGTCTGGCCCCCTGGCCCGCCTCGCCCATATCCATTCCGAATTTGCTGGCCAGAACGATCTTGCCGCGCTCTGATCCCAGCGCTTTGCCCAGCATGGTTTCCGAGCCACCCTGATTGCCGTAGATGTCGGCGGTGTCGAACAGCGTGATGCCGTGATCCAGCGCGGCCCTGACCACCGCATTGGTGGCCTCCTGATCCAGTCGGCCCCCGAAGTTGTTGCACCCCAGACCCACCACAGAGACATCGGGACCGTTTTTGCCAAGTTTGCGTTGTTGCATGGCCCCCATTGTGTGCTGTGGGAGTGCCGCCCCCATGAGGCGATTGCCCGAATCCCTTGGTGAACGCAACCCCTCTGTGGACAGAACATCCATAGAGATAGAACGTTGCCGAGTCCTTTTAGCTCCGCTCCAATCTGAACCTGATCCCTTCACGGCGCGCTTATACTTCGCGAAATGACAACCATTCCTCCCCGTCCGCCCCAGCCGTGGGTGCTGTCCGCCTTCTGGTTCGGCACGGCCTTTCACTGGCTGGTGCTGCTGCTGATCCTGATGCCCGCCAACGTGGAAATGTTCGTGGGCGAGGCGCGCAAGGGTACCTATCTGGGCGCACTGGTGGCGATTGGCGCGGTAATGGCGCTGGTCCTGCCGCCGCTGGTGGGCGCGCACAGTGACCGCAGCGGGCGGCGGCTGCCGTACATGCGGCTGGGCGTGGCCGTCAATCTGGTGGGTCTGGCGATCATGGGCTTTGCGGCCATGACCCTGACTGGCATGAACGGCTTCTGGGTTTACGTGCTGGGTTTCCTTTTCGTCCAGTTCGGCAACAACTACGCCACCGCCCCGTATTCGGCCCTGATCCCTCAACTGGTGCCGCCCGAACAACGCGGACGGTACAGCGGCGTGATGGCGCTGCTTCAGGCGTCGGGGCAACTGCTGGGGGCGGTGGCGGCCTTCGCGGTGGGGATTCTCAAGCTGCCGGTGATCGTGTCGTTCGTGCTGATCGCCGTGGTGCTGCTCCTTCCCGCCCTGATCACCATGCGCGGCATTCCTGAGGCCACCCATCCCAGACCGCTGGAAACGGCAGGCGGAAAGACCCTGAGCATCCGGGAACTGTTCGCCCATCAGGCGTTCCTGTGGGTCTTTCTGACGCGGGTGCTGTTCTCGCTGGGGCAGTACAGCGTGCAGCCGTTCCTCCAGTACTACAACCGCGACGTCCTGCGCCAGACTGACGCCCCCACCAGCACCAGCATCATGCTGGCGTGCATCATCGTGGGCAGCATCGTCTCGGCGCTGATCGGCGGGCGGATCAGTGACCGGGTGGGCCGCAAGCCAGTGATCTACGTGGCGGGTGCGGCGATGGCCGCCGCCGCGCTGCTGCTGCTGGTTGCGCCCAATTACCCGGTGGCCCTGGCCCTGGCGCTGTTCTTCGGGCTGGGTTTCGGGGCCTTTACCAGCGTGGACTGGGCGCTGGGCAGCGACGCCATGCCCAGCGCCAGCAGCTACGCCCGCGACATGGGGATCTGGCATGTGGCCTTCGTCGCGCCGCAGATGAGCAGTGCGCCGCAGGGAGCGCTGCTGGACTGGGGCAACGCGCGCGGGGACAACTTCGGTTACACGCTGGTCTTCGGCATCGCGGCGCTGTTCTTCATCGCGGGCGTGCTGCTGGTCCGCAAGGTGCCGGACAACGCGCACGAAGGGCAGCAGGCGGCGGCCTAGACTTCGCTTAACCCGTCTAGCGAATTTCTTGACCTGTTATTCAGACGGTGCGGGGACTCCCACAGCCCCTGGCCCGTGCGTGGCAGGCTCGGACTTATGAGCGACGATCTGACCCGTGAACAGTCCATCAAACATATTGCCGGCATCATCAAGGACGTCAAGTTCGCCATGCTGACCACCGTGACCGATGAGGGCCACATGCACGCGCGCCCTATGACCACCCAGCAGGTAGAGTTCGACGGTGACCTGTGGTTTATCGGCGGCAAGGACACCGAGGGCGTCCACGACATGCGCCAGCGCCCGCAGGTGAACGTCAGCTATTCCAATCCCGATGACAGCAACTATGTCAGCCTGACCGGCACCGCCGAACTGGTCGAGGACCGCGCCAAGCTGGACGAGCTGTGGAGCGACTTCTACAAGACCTACTTCGAGGGCGGCAAGGAAGATCCCAACGTCCAACTGATCAAGATCAGTGCCCACGGTGCGGAGCTGTGGGAAGGCCCCGGCAAGATCAAGGGCCTGTACGAGATGGCCAAGGGTGCCGTCACCGGCAAACGTGGCGATATGGGCAACAACGAAACCGTCAATCTGTAAGACCGGCCTCGCCTCCAGGCTGTTCCCCACCCCCCAATCTTCTGGATGGTGGGGATTTTCCATGTCTGAATGTTCAGGCCGTGCCTGCCGGGTGGTGTGCCCAATTGGTCCTCACGCCCGGTAAACTGTGCTTCAGATGCGTAAGTTTCTGGCCTTTGGCGACGTACACGCCGATTTTGAAACCCTGTGGGCCGCCCTGCGCGCCGCGAGCTGTGTGGACGGCGCGTTCCTGCCGACGCCCCCGGTGCAGGCCGGACTGTTTCAGGTGGTGCTGATCGGGGATCTGGTTCATCCCAAGAACGAGGGCGAGTATGCCCGGCTGACCGGCCTGCCGCGCTTCGACATGTATGACCCCGAACATCTGTTGCTGGCCGCGCGCAATCAGGCGGCGCATCTGGAACTTCTGCGGGCCTATCAGGCCGCCGCGCCCCACGCGGTCCACATCCTGCTGGGCAACCACGACGACGCCGTGTTGAACGGCAGCTACACCCTGGGGACCAGCGGCGGTCTGGTGCATCTGGAGTTTGATCCCGAGCGCGGCGGCGTGCTTCTGCCCGAACACCTGCGGACCTGGATCGCCGGGTTTCCCCGCGAACTGCGGATGGGGGCAGTCCAGTTCGCCCACGTCTCGCCGCTGCCCGCCCACACGCATTACGACGATCTGTTCTACGCGGACCGCAGCGCCAAACGCTGGTTCCGTGAAACGCCGGAATACGTGGAGATGGCAGGTCTGGAATTCGGCGTCTACGGCCACACCCAGATCGACGACGCCATCCTGCTGGATCAGGACCACCGCTTCGCCATGATTGACGCCCTGCACGCCCGCGAGTACCTGGAACTGATGCTCGGCGACTCCGGCGACGTGGCGCTTCAGGCGGTGCGGGCCGTTCCGTTCTGAGCTGTCCCGGCGGAAATGTGCCCGGCAGAACTGTAGTGCTTGTTGACAAGTTCCCAGAGCGCGGCTATCCTTAACCCCGCTGCTTTTCGTGGGCAGCACAATGACAATCAAGCACCAGAAAAAAGTATGGTCCGGTAGTGTAGCGGTTAGCATATCTGCCTGTCACGCAGAAGGTCGCGGGTTCAAATCCCGTCCGGACCGCCACTGTTTTCTCCCCTGCGGGGAAAGCAAGGCTGGATAGCTCAGCTGGTAGAGCAAACGATTGAAAATCGTTGGGTCGCCGGTTCAAGTCCGGCTCTGGCCACCAAGTTTAAACCTCGTCCTAGACGGGGTTTTTTCCTTTTGTCTTGACAGCTTGAAACGTGCCCAACTGGCCCATATGCCCAACGCGTGCCCAACGGGTTTTTCATGGCGTCCTTTCTGAGTCTGGAATGAGTGCGGGAAAGTCCAGCGTCAGGGCCTCACGTTCCTTATCGAATACCGTCCTGTACCGGTCCTGAGTGAATGACGCGCGGGCATGGCCCACATGGGCAGAGATGACCTCGACGGGCCGCCCGTGCTGCCCCTGGATTGAAATGAAGCTGTGCCGTAGAACGTGCGTCCCTTTGTAGGGCACGTCTGCCGCCGCGCACAGCCGCCGCATGAAGCTATACACCGTGTCCGGCAGAATCGCCCCACCCTTCGAGTTCGTGAATACGGCGTCACTGGGGGCGTATCGGGCGGCCTGGGCTTCCATATCCAGGGCCACCTTCTGCGGCTGTTCCTTGAGGATCGCCAGGGCGTCCCCAGCCACGCGCACCGTCCGGCGGGACCGGGCTGTTTTGGGTGTGGTCCGGTGCGCGTGCCCATTGACGCTAACCAGACTTTCTCTGATATGGACGGCGGCAGATGCCTCGCCCAGCTCTACATTCTCCCAGCGCAAGCCCAGGGCCTCCCCGATCCGTAGGCCAGTCGCCAGCATGAAGCAGAAGGGCGTGCCGCGCTGGTCACGTCTGGCCACCGCGTAGAACCTTCCAGCCTCTTCTTCTGTCCACGCCTTCACTGTCACTTCGCGCGCCGCTTCCCGCGTGTATTTGGGTCGCGCCACGTCTGCCGGATTCCGGGGCAGGTCGCCATGCCGCACCGCTTCCGAGAACATCTGGTACAGCATGTTGTGAATGAGCCGCTTCATGGAATCGCCCAGTGGCTTGACGCCCTTCAATCCTTCGCCGCGCCGCGCGTCCTGATAAGTCAGTCCGGCATAGAAGGATTCAAGGTCGCGCGGCGTGATCGTCGATAGGCGGCGTCTGCCCAGGCTGGGCAGGATGTGGACGTTCATCATGCTTTCGTGACTGCGGGCATACGTCGCCGCCTGACTCTGTTTCTTGACCGCGTGCCACGCCTCCAGATACTCGCCCAGCGTGGTCTTCTCCGTCATGGTGAACTGACCGCGCGCCGCGTCCGTCCTGGCACGGCTGAGGGCCTCTTCTGCCTCGGTTTTGGTGTCAACCGTTCCGGCCACCCGCACCAGCTCCCCATTCGACAGCTCGATACTGGCCCGCCATTGCCAGCGCCCCGAAGGCAAGCGCCGGACACTGCCGCGCCCATTGCCCCGCTTCACCGTGGGTTGCTCTGTTTTTTTCGCCATGCGGTCAACCTCGTTTGGTGCCCCGTCTATTGGTGCAAAACTTGATTTGGTGCAAACTGCCCTGCCCCTAATTCCATGCTGTCCAGCACGCTAAAAATGATTTGGTGCAAAGGTGCAGCTACATACCAGAGTGGGGGAGGCGGTAGACCATCCGGTTAAGCAGTTGATTTGGGCCGAATGATGTTTCTCTGACTGGACCTCACTTCACCCTCTTGTCTGCCACTGCGTAGGCGTCCCGCTTATCGCCTTCCTTCCGTATGCCGATGACTACCACCACCACAGCGCGCGTTTCGGCGTCCATTGCCACCTGATACACGATCCGGTATCGCTGGCCAGCAGCCCGGATGCTCCGAAAGTTCTTGAGTGGCCCGGTGAGCTGCTTCCCCTTCTGATCCGGGTCAACTTCCAGGCCGTCGATCTGCTTTCCGATGGCCTTCACGGTGCGCTGATCAGAGATGTCCAGCAGATCGGCGCGAGCATCAGCGGTCAAGATGACCGTGAAGAGGTCTGGGCGGGTCACAGGCTCAGTTCAGCCTTCACGTCCTGCCAGGGGATCAGCTTTGACTCTCCTGCTTCCAGCCCCCGCATGCGCTCAAGGATGTCCGGGTGGTCTGCCAGGACTGCCGCTGTCTCTTCCGTATCTTCTTCAGTGGGCGCGTATTCCAGCAGATCGGCCACGGTGTACGCCTGCCCGGTAAGGGTCTTCAAAGCATCTAGCAGCGCCGCCAGAGTAGAGCGGTCTACCCGTTCGGTATCGCCCCGCGCGATGGCGTAAACGCTGTTTCTGTTGACCTTGCCGCTCAGCTCTGCGGCCAGCTTGTACGCGGTCAGCCCATGCTCGCGCAGCACTTCACCCACGCGCCAGTTCACCCCGTTCTCAGTCATAGTCATGCGTAGACAGTACCACACAAGAGAGGTCTATCTATAGTTGACATAGTACATAGAAAGCTGTACTATTAGGGCAGCAGAGAAGGGACGCCACTCCGACTAAGAAAAAGCGTCCCCACCTGACTCCCCACCTGAGTTAAGGAGCAAGATGAACACTACCGCACCCCGCACCATGAGCCGCACCTGGAAGGCCCACACCACCTACAGAGAGTGCAGCGTGGTCACAGGCACGGCCACCTACACCGTGACCATGACCCGCACCGCCACCGGCTTCACGGCCACTGTGGACGGGCAGCCGGTGGACGTACTCGCCGCCGCCCGCACCCTGTCCGGCGCTGACCGCCTCACCGTGACCGCCGAAGTTCTGGACACGCCGCCCACCATCGGCAAGGGCCGCGCCTGCGAGTTGCACCGGATCATGGGGAAGGTGGGCCTCTCCCACGCCCAGCACTACGCCTTCGCCGCCGCCGCGCTGGGGGAGTGGTCCCCGCTGCTTAGCCTTGCAGACCTGACGGAAGGCGAGGCCCGCACCGTCTGGGCGCACCTGTCCACTCTGTACCCCGCCGCCCGCGCCTTCGCCGCCTAGACCCGACTGGGGGCCACCGCGCCCCCACCTTTCCCCCTGGAGGTTGCCCGATGACCACACTGATCCTGACCACCTGTGACTCTTGCCCCGCACCGGTTCCCGCTCTGCCAGTCATACAGATGGGCCGCCCCTATACCTGTCCGACATGTGCCACCCGCGAAGCACTGGAGGACGCCGCCGGTCAGCACCTTCACGCCTTGATCTATTCGACGGTGCTTGACTGGGCGCGACATTGGAACGCGGCGGGGGTGTCTGACAGCGCCCTGAGTGCCGTTCTGTCGGTTGAAGGAATGTACTGGCATCCTGACGGCGCGCGGTATCGCGGTTCCGGTGACGCCTTCGACAGTGGTGACGCCGTGATCCGTGAGGCATTGGGCGCAGGCTGACCAGCAACACCAGCGGGCGGCCCCTTCGAGTGGTGGGGCCGCCCGCTCGGCTCTGGGCTTGAGTCGGTTGACGGCGTGACTATCCTGCCCTCTCTGCTGCTGGCCTTCGACTGCACATCGAGATGCCGATGATTAGGTGTGTGGGCGAGTGGCATAAGCCAGTGCAGCCGTTGCTCCGGCAATAACCACCAAGTAGGCCAATAGCAAGCTCCCATCAGGATTTGCAAGTTCAAGGCAATCACGGCGTACCCTTTCGCCGCCACCATCTATGCATTGGTCCATGTTGAGACGAGTGCCGTTAACTTGTACATATACAGGCGGCCAGATGAATGCGGTCCCAAGAGCTGCAATCACGCCCAGAACTACTATCACTCTTTGCACATTCAACATCCGTCAATTTTAATCTTGGGAAAGTGCCTCTGCCCCACTTCGCCTTCAGTGCCCAGCCGCAGACCAGCAGCGACAACGCTGGCCAAAGTAAGAACCGTTTGTATGAGGGACTCGATTGCCATACAGGTAGGTTAGTCCCTCGCCCGCTTGTCGGGACCACATGTACGGCAATGCCAGCCAGCCCGATATAGGACAATCTAGCTGGAGGCTCATATGCAAAACATCCGTCCTGCCACAGCTCTATTCGCTCTCCTTATTACCAGCGCTGCATCCGCCGGCCCACTACGCGGTGCCTTGATCGTCGCCGCTGACGGCACCTTTCTGGGCACGTGCAACGGCTCATATGACAACCTCAGCATCTCTAACGCGTTCGGCAAATACGGGAGCGAGTACAACGGCTCCAGCATCTTCAACAAGTACGGCTCCTACGGCAGCGAGTACAGCAGCTCCAGCGCCTTCAACCCGTACACCTCAAGTGCTCCGTACATTCTGGCCGCAGATCCGGATCTTATTTCCATGTTCACCGCCTTCAACTACCGGCCAACTCCGAAGATCGTCGACGCGTTGCGCGCCTCCGGTGCCAACCGGGTCAGCGCCAACCGGAACCTCCTCCGGGCTATTGATCCCAACGCCCTGCGGGTGGCCTGCGCGAACCCCTGATACACCCTGCCTCTTATGATCGTGGGGGACATGCCCATCGTCCGCTGCTTCACTGAACTCTCTGACGTCTGCCCCGCAGGTCTCAGGGCGTCACTCGCCGAGCGACAAGAGAGGGTGGGGCGGGTACCCCACCTTCAGACCCCGGTGCCCCTGTCCCCATCATGATGCCCTCAGACTTTTCACCGCTGATTTTCTGCCTATAGGTGGCCCCGCCTCAAGCGTGCCAACCACCAGCAAGCCATGCGGCAGCATGGCAGCATGACTCTTTCCCCCGATGAGCAGGCCCCGCTGGCCTTCTGCCCCGGCGATCCCGCCGATTGGACGCCAGCGCAGCGCAGCCGCAACGAGCGCATGACCTCGTTTCTCCAGCATCTCCAGAGTGAGGGCATGATCAACCCGGCCAGCAAGTCCAGCGGGGTCAGCCTTGCCACCATCTGGCGCTGGCGCGACGAGTACCCGGCCTTCAATGACGCCGTGATCAAGTTCATGACCCGTACCCGGATGCTGAAATTGGAAGAGAACATGTACCGCATCGCCAACAACGACGATCCGAAGGTCGCTATGGCCGCTGTGCGGGCCAATGAATTCCTGATGCGGTCCTGGGACCGCGAACAGTACGGCGAATTCAGGAAGGTGGAACAGACCGTGAATATCAACCACATCGTGCAGATCAGCCATGACGCCCGTCAGGCCATTCAGGAGCGCCAGGCGGAGAAGCTCCAGGCCCTGCGAACCATCGATGTCCAGCCCAGTCGCCGGGACCATGCCGAATCTGACGGTGGGCCGAACTAGCCTTGCTGCTGGATGATTTGGAAGGGGCCACGCGTGACCCAGCCGGACATGTTGAATCAGCAGGAGAGGGAGGGATACGGGGGCATTGCTCTCCCCACCCTCACACGCGCCCTCGTTGGGGTAACGACAAGATCCAAGAATTTTACACCGCTAAGGGAAATTTACCCTCCAGCACGTGCTGTAATCGCTGAGGTTGCGGAACGTCCCCGGCAGCGGCACTTCTTCGGGCCGCCACAGGTAGTCCCCAGTCAGGCCGATATGCTCCCAACCCAGTGGTGAAACATGCCCAAGTAGTTCATCATGTTCCGTTGATTTGACAGAACCGTTACATCAGCGAAAATGAGGCTGGACGCGGCGCGCTATTTTGACGTATGCAAACGCCAGAACTCCTCCGTGAAGCGTGGACGCGGAACATGGGAGCTAACACGGCCCTCCTCGACGTTATCCCCGTGCATGCCCTACTTGCAGCAGTGCCGGCTGGAATACCGGTCGGGCAACATCTGCAACACCTCGCCCTCGACGTGTGTAAGTGGTTGGCTCATTTGAACGCTGACCGGGCCAGCGCGTTGCGTGCCTCACTCCCCGCATGGAATGGTCAAGACTCAGATCATACATTTTTGCGCCGTGCACGTGAGGTGTGGCTCGGCGCGGAAGAAAGCCTGATTGAGGAGGTACTCGTGGGTGGACAGGTGGACCGGTTGCCGCATGCCGCTTACGAGTTGCTCCCGGTACATATGCTGGTGCACGATGCCTATCATCGCGGCCAGATTGTGGCCGCTCTCCGTGCCAACGGACACCCTGCTCCCGACGTAGAAACATTTTGGGGACCCTGGCGAAGTTAAGGCGGTCAAGCGGCTGAAACTGGGGACGTAATGACAAGAAGCTGGAAACGCTGTCCTGGCGCGTGCTTTTTCCTTAGCGGTGTAAAATTCCTGGATCTTGTCGTTACCCCTCGTTCCCCGTCAGGCCTGAGCGGGTGGCCTCTGCGGCCTGGGAATCCCATGCAGCGCCAGGGCCAGCAGGGTTGCCATGTCGCCGGCATCGCGAGGAGCGTGTCCCTCAGCCAGATCATTGACTACCCGCTGCACCTGCGGACCGTGAAGCGTGGCATAGGGCTGCAACAACTGCCCGGTGGTGGTCAGCGTCGTATGAACAGCCGCGTCGTGTTCTGGATCGGCAGGGTAACCAAGTTCAATGGCAGTGATCCCGGTCAACTGATGACGTTGGGCCAGCAGCACTAGGGCAACCTCAGCCCGGCTCAGGCGGTCCTCGTCGGCGATCAGCAGCAGCGTCTCCCGTATGTCGCGAATAGCGCCTGCATTCGACGCGTCTCGGACTTCGGGAACTACCAACTGACGGTCATAGAAGGCCACCATGCCAGCGATGGAGGAGTCGAGGGAATCAGGGCGTCTCGGGGGGTTAGTCATAGGCATCTCCAGCATGGGCGAAGTGGAGGAGGAGGCTGGCACAGCAGCAGCGGCAAGGAGCGCACGGGCCAGAAGCATCCCGGCCACGGTGGGGCGCGCGCGACGAGTCAGGCCCAGGTCTAACGCCAGCACCAGCGCGCGGCCCATCTCTCCACCGAGCGGCAGACAGCGCAACGCCAGAGTGCGCGCCCTGGTGCGCCGTGGTCCGAGAGGCAGGATCCGCGCGTAGGCAGACAGCACCGCTCACTGCACACCTCGCGCCGTGGGACAGATCACTGGAGATCACCATGTCGGGCTGCGCGCCGGGCGGCAAGGACCATTGAGAGCCACAGCGCGGCCCACTGATGCGGCGGCGGGTAGGGCGTCATGTTACCCACACTCCACGTGCTGCCCACAGCGCCTCGAGCTGTCGGTCAGGTTCCACGCCTGCCGCGTACTGAGCTGCGCAGGACAGCACATATTCTCCCAGGTTGGGCACGATCCCCGATGGCAGAAAGCCGGGGCGGTTGAGTTGATTACAGATCGCCGCGCCGATCAACCGGGCCAGCGGTTCAGGCAGGGGGGCCAGCGCCCCGACCGGTCCACGCTGCAACTCGAGTAGCAGCTCGGCTTTCTGCGCCTTGATCGCGGCGGCCAGCTCGGGCGTGATGGCCCCGGCGGGGGCGCGGGTGGTCAGGTATCCACCGTCGACGCCCAGGCGCACCCCGCGCCCTTCCAGCACGCGCAACAGGTCACGCGCTACCACCGCTCCTCCTCAAATGATTTGGGGCCAACAGGTGATTTGAGGTCAGGGGGTGAATCAAATAAAATGCTGTCTGACACGCTGTTTTGATTTGGGGCCAACACTTCTACACTACTGTCGGGGGGGGTCAATGAATCCAGCGGGCCAGGGTCAGCCGGTTCAAGCACGCTTTTGTAGCCCACCGGATTCCCGCGCCCATGCAGCGCGATTACCTGGGCCGCCCCATCAGAGACAACCTCAGCCATAGCCCGCTTCACTGTCCGCTCGGAGACGTTCAATCGGGTAATGATTTGGTCGAAAAGTTCTTTGCGGGGGATGACAGTACCCGCCCGGTCATCCAGATACGCCTCTAGCGCCTTGCGGGCCTTCGTGCTGGGCATGTTCTGATCGGCGTCAGGCAGCTCATACAGCTCGAAGCGTAGGCCGTCGCCCTCCCACACCCGTAACACGCCCACCGGCTCACCCACGGCGGCCAGGTTGTTCTTGTGGGCCTCCAGTTTCAGCACGTCCTGGCCGCCGACCTCACTGGGCTTGACGCGCGACAGCAGATGCACCGCCCGCGCTCCTGCGCTCTTGATCGTGCTGCCCAGCAACCCGCGCCCCTCGGGCATGTTTGCCATGGGCTTAGGGGTGTGATCCAGAATCACCACCGCCGCATTTGTCTCTTTGGCCAGCGCTCGGAACGCGGCCATGACTTGCATCACCTCGCCCGCGTCATTCCCCCGGATCATGGGAAAAGCAGACGTGAAGGCGTCAATCACGATCAGCACCGCGCCTGTCTCGATAGCGTGGGCGCGTAGGGCGGCCAGTCCGGCCTCATCCATGAATCCGCCGGACTCGGAGTCGACGTAAGTAATGTGCTGCAATACGTCGCGCGAGACGCCCTGGCCCACCACCGCGCGCTCTAACCACGGGATCTGGGCGCGGGCGTCCGTGTCGAAGTCGCCGTGAATGATTGGCCCCTGAATGGTGCCCCCGCCCAGGAACATCTGACCACTCAGCACCGCGACTTCCAGTGAGGCCACCAGGGCGCTTTTGCCCACGCCCCCCGCGCCGCCCAGCATGGTCACGTAGCCCCGCGCTATGCGGTTTTCCCAGACCCACTCGATAGGGGGCGGCGTGCCGATCTCGGAGACGGTACGGAAGCGCAGACTCACAGCCGCCCCCGTTTCGTTCCCCAGATGGTCCTCATATGCTGGGAACGCTGGCCCCAAATACTTTTTACCGTGCCAGACAGTGTTTTATTTGATTCGCCCCCTGGCCCCAAATCATTCTTTGGCCCCAAATGATTGGCCCCAAATACTGCCGGTGTTTCGGCCCTGAATACGCATATCCCGCCGCCGATGCCGCCCACATGTTCCAGCGGATCAGCAGCGGCCAGGCCGTCCCGTATGGCGCGCGGTACGGTGCTTCTAATCTCGTTGTCTGGCAGGCCCGCCGATGCTGCCGCCTGCCAGAGAAGGGGCTGGGCCTCATCGATCTCCAGGTGGCCGCCGCCGATCAACTGGCCCACTCGGAACGCGGCGGCATTCATGCGCTTATTTCTCTCACCTTCGCCCGCCTGGGCCAGCTCATCGACAACGGCGTACAGCGTTTTGAGGGCGTACTTCCGCCGCGCGCTGCTCGGCCCGGTGTACGTGCTGAGTATGGGGGCCAGCGGTGCGGCAGGGCGTACAGGCAGGGGGAAGGCCGCCCGTATCTGGGCCAGCGTGAACCGCTCGCCCGTACTGGAGAGGGTGCGGGTTATGAATAGGTTGCCCTTTTGGTGTAGGAACCCCGGCAGACGCATCACTCGGGCCAGACCCTTGCAGTCATCTGGACAGCTCCCCACCGCGTGCGCCAGGGCCTCTTGCTGAACATTGAAGGTGTGGTCCAGAGGGGGCGTTTCGCCGTCTCCAAGAATCCAATACGCATGAAACTTGCCGGTGCTGCTCTCAATCAGAATAGAAGGCTCAAGAGACCACCGCGCGGGTAGCGGCTGACCGTCGAAGTCTGCGAAGTACGCCCGCACGCGGGTCACGTTGGCATTCTTCCGGCCTGCGCCGTCGCCTTCGTTGACCATCACGAACACGCCCGCGCCCTGACGGTTCTGGGCGGCCAGCTCTGCCGGATCGTGCAGCACGCGGGACAGCCGCGCACTTTTGTCGGAGTGATCGTCAAAGGTCTGGAAGGTGTGCCGCCCGTCGAACTGGGCGAGGAAGGCGGCGGTTTCAGAGGGGAGAGTCACGCCACACCCCCAGTCCTGGGTCGGAAGTGCGGAAGGTTCATCAGCGCCTCAAGTACCTTCCGGCCCGCGCCAGTGTTGCCGGGCCGCTGGGCGTCCAAGCGGGCCAACTCGTACAGGTACGCTAGACTTTGCTTACTTCCCACGGCGTCCTCCGTGGGGCGTTTCATTTGGTGCCGCTTAGAAAATCGTCGATGGCAGACAGCGGAACAAGAATCTTCCGGCCTACGCGAATGCTACGAAGTTTGCCGGTGCGGATCAGTTCATAGACGCCGCAGCGCCCGACGCCCAGCATGGGCGCGGCCTCTTCGGGTTTGCGGGTCAGGCGTTGGGGTTGCTCAGCGTGAACGGGTAAAGTCATGGGTGCGACCTCCAATGGTCGTCCTGTGGTGCCCCTTGCGGGGAACTCTGGGTTAAGGGGGTGCGTGGGAGTGCTGATCTTGCCGGACTGACACTCCTACGCGCTTTCGTTTCGTGCTGTTTCTTTCTGCTAGCTCCTGACTCAGAAGATAGAAACATCTGCCGTGCCTATGGTTCAGTTCGGCGCACAGGACTCAACTGAACACCCAGGCGGTCAGCCATCTTGATGGTGCCGTCCCGGACTCCAGTGATGCCCACCCGTCCATCCGCATCTATCTGAACGACTGCCTTTAAGGACCTTTTCCCCACAACCCTAGCCACCAGCCACTTGAGATGTTCGGCCTCTTTAGGAGCATCTTCGGGCGGGCGTAACCCCAGTTCACGGTGGGCGCGTTTCTCTCTCAAGATGTAGTCATCCAGGGTTCGCTTGCACTCCGCGCGATAAGTCGATTCACTTGTTTTGCCGGGATAAAACCTGGGCAGGATCGGGCCAAGTTCAAAAACGCCCGCAGCGGCAGTAGGGGGCATATGCAGGGCGGGCAATACCATAAAATCGCCCTGAGCCTGGGCAGTGGCAATAAACAGATAACGGCAGAGCATTTGCGGCTCTGTTGCTTGCGGCATACGTGCAAGCACGAAAAACGCCGCGCCCAGCATCCACGTATACGGCAGGTTCACAGATTTCACCCACCGGCTTAACTCATCGAAGATAGGCCCCGCGCCCCGTTGCTGCCATTGTGCTTGCAGGTCATCAAGCGATTCAGTCTTCCGGGTGGCGATGTACAGGACGCCAGATTCAGCGGTAGAGAGTTGCGCGATTGCGGGCCAGGCTTTTAGCAAATCAGAAGCGGGCCAGCCTTTCGGCAAACTGGAGCCTGATCCTGGATAGTAGAGGAGAACAGCCTCAAGGAAACGCAGTCGTAAAACGTCCCGCTCGATTATTGGGGCTGTGAACTCAGGCGAAAAGCCTTCCCGTACCATGTGCGCTCCATTTCGCGCCCGGTGTAGATTGGAGAGGCCCACCCGCAACAGTTGGCCCGCTCCTCCAGGAGCGGTTTTCTTTTGTCGATCCTTCCACATTCCCCAGTCGTGCCCAACGCGTGCCCAACCGATACAGGATGAAGCAGCACGAAATGAGTTTAACTGATCTGCTGACCCTTCGAGTAATCCAGAAAAGCCCATCCCAGAAGACTCAAATAGAATCTGTCGAGACGGGCTAAACGGAGGTAATATGAGCCGCCGTACACTTGAAAATCGTTGGGTCGCCGGTTCAAGTCCGGCTCTGGCCACCAAGTTTAAACCTCGTCTCCGGGCGGGGTTTTTTCGTCGTCTGAGCTTAGTTCGACTTTGTCCATTTTGGGAATCAAGCTGCGTAACACAACGCGTCTGACATGCGCTCAAAAACCTGTCGCGGGACTTTTACGATGTCCCGGCATGACCGGGACATCGTAAAAGTCGGTAGACGCCACAACGCCCGCCTGACTGTCGCCAGGGCATCTGAGAACGTCGGCAGGGTTTTGCTATACCAGGCGCAAGTCCTGATTTCCACATCACCCTGCGACCAGAGACGCTGGGCAAGCAGCGTCACGATAGAGAACAGCCCCAAAAGAAGTGGCGTGGTTCTGGCAATGGTGAGGGCAGACCAACCCCG